>JAAYTS010000092.1 GCA_012517995.1 Clostridium sp. | reverse complement strand
ATGATGACTACAAAAAATATGATGACTACAAAAAAGACGATGATTACAAAAAGAAACCTGTGTTCAAAAAGAAATGTATAAAGGTGCCTGAAGTTATTGGTAGAAATAGCACTCAAGTGTTAATCGAAAGTGTTATTTGTTTCCCAGAGCATTTTCCTGCTGTGGAAATTAAAGACATTATTAAGAAGGTTAAAAACCTTTCAGTGCATGTGTGTAAGAACAAAGTTCTTATAAATGGTGTGCTGCATAAAAACATCAATTATAAGACATTTGAAGGGGAAATAAAATGCGGCAAACTAGAGAGCTTCTTTGGAGATGTAAAGCATATAGGAGTGGATATGCCTTTTGCAACTTATATTGATGTACCAGGTGCAAAACCAGGAGACAAATATCAGATTGAATTTGCTGGTGTGGAAGATGGCTGTGAAGTTGACATTTTAGAGGATCCTGTTCCTAAATGTTCTGTGAAAGCTTATAAAAAACTTAGAGAAAAGGTTATAGTAAAAATAGACTTAAAAGTATTGCGTGAAGTTCAAATAACAGTTTGCCCAGAGAAGTGCGACATTTGTCCTTAAGATATATAGAATTATATTATTAAAATAATAATATAAATCCCTTAGAATTATTTATCTTGTAAAACTTTATCTCAATTAAGAAACTTTATTTTTGGGGGCCCTCACTTTTCTTTTAAAGCAGAATATAATATTTAGTAGAAGACGTAGGAATTTTTTTTGGAGGAATAAAATTAAATTCAAATTGAAGAATTATTTTATATGTCAAGAAAATGTAATTTCAAGGTACAAAAACTACCCTAATTATGATTTTTTTAAAGAAAAAATAATTAAAAACATGTGCAGTGAAAATGAGTCTAATGAAAAGCTTTGTAATAAATCAGTTTGTAATAAAGTAAGGGAATTAAATGAGATTGTGGAAAGAAGAAGTTTTACAAAATTTTTTGAGTATGAAATTCCTTTTCCTCCAAAGTATCCTGCATTTAAAATAAATGATAGCATAACAAAACTGAATAATTTAAAATGTACTGTGTTTAAAAGCGGAGTTCTGGTTGAAGGGGATATTCAAAAAGAAATAATTTTTTTTACCCCAGAAAATAAGTATATGGTAAGATATAAAAAAAAAGAATTAGACACATGTTTTTGTTCTATAAAATCCATAACAACAAAAATTCCATTTAAATGTTTTGGTGAGTTTAATAAAATAGATAAAGAACATATAGCAGAGATTGAGAATGCCAATGTAGACAGGGAAGATGTGGTGAGTATTCTATCTAAGCCTTTTACATGTTCAGTTTGTGGAGAAAAGCTGTATAGAACATTAGAGGAAAAAATTATAATTAAAATTTCAATTATGCTACTTAAAAAGGTCAGCATTTACCTGTAACAAAAAATCCAAACTCTGGCAAATATAAACTTAGAAAAGGGGCTGTGGAAAGAATTTTTCAACTATTTTTGCCACAGCCCCATATTACAATTTATAATTTTTATTTAAAGGAATATTTAATTGATAAATATTAGGTCAGTTAACTGAAGGTCTACAACTATATCAACAAATGCACCTGTTCTTTCATTGTAGATATAGAGTATGTTTTTATTTCTATATGGAGTATCTGGGGTTTGATCCTTACCATATACAATATAATAGTCTCCTTTGGCTTTTATAACATTTTGAGCACTAAAATTATTTTTTAATAGTTTAGAATTTTTAGAGTTAATACTGTGAAATGAATCTACTTTAGTATCGCTATCTCTACCAGAAGTAAAGACCTTGTCATCAACTTTATTCCAGTAAGTTACTTCAAAGTTACTTAGAAGTTCTTTAAATTCATCACTATAAAGATATACTTTACTTCTTTTAATATCTGCCTCTGTACCACTTATAACTAGTGAATGGTCTAATTGATCCCATACATTTTTCTGCATACCTAAGACGAGGTTTCTTACCCTTGCATTTGCAGCGCTTATATTAGCATCATATAAAATTAATGCAGATCTTTTACCTCCAGTGATTCTGTCAATATCTTCGACTGCTAAAAAGCTTTTTTTATCTATTGTTTTGGTAGAAAGAATTTTAGTTACATCATGAATTATTGATTGTTTCTCTCTATCTAATACGTATAATCTATAGTCCATGCTGCTATAATCTTGAATATGAATGATAAATTTATCATCTTCATGATGAAAACCCAAGAATCTACAATTATCATGAAAGGTTTTAACGTTTCTTAAAACAAGATATCTGCTTTCTGTAAAGGTATTTTCTTTTCTTACACCTTCAGGAAGACCTGTATTATAAAAACCAGTTGAAGTAATAATGGATTTGGTATCACTTATAGCTAAATAAATAAGACCATTATAAGTTTCAACATCTAATACTCTTACAGTTCCTCTGTTTGACACAGAAGCTGGCACAAAGAGGTCATAAACTTCATATTTAGATGCATTAGATTTGGAGTTTTTAAGAACTATAAAGTAGTCACGGCCTTTTTTCTTAGCGATGGTAATAATATTATTAGCACCACTGTCATCTGCAAAGTGTGTGGTTCTTTCTAAGTCAACCTCTAAATCATTATGAATAGTTCTCAGAGTTTTTCCATCGTATGAAAGGAATGGTTTTTCTGTACCTTCAGAAAGACTACAACTCATAAACAAAATATCATCATCAATCAGTTCTCCTTGCAATATATGTTTATCTTTTAAAAGCTTAGGATTCCAGGAATTTTTTTCAAAAACAACCAGTGAGTACTGTCTTGTATCGGTATATCTGTTTATTATTAATTGATCTTTGAATATAACGTAATTTCCCATAGCAAAATTGTCAGATATTTTATAAATATCTTTACCGTCAAATCTATAAAGTGTATCTTTTTTTTGAGTTCTGTCATAACCATGAAGAATAAGATTGTCATTAAATTCAACTTGGTTTCTTATTTCAAAATTATTTATTAAAGTTTGAAAATTTCCATTTTTAAATGTAACTAAGTTATTTGTATCATTATCTGCATCAAATAGTGTAATTAATAGACCGCCATTGTATGTAATTGTGTTTTTTATTTCCTTACCGTCTAGAGAAATTGTTACTATTGATTCACCGTTATATACATATACTTTAGGATTTCTTCCTTTTTGGTCATAAAATAATACATTACCTGTGTCAAATGTTCCTATTCTATTTATAGTTATGCTTTTTTTCTCACCATTCCAGTCAACAAAAGCACCTGAATTTTCAGCGACAAATCTTAAAGGAACTAAAGTCCGATCTTTAGTTATAGTAGGTGCCACATCTAGCTCAACTGTTTTTCCGTTTACAGAAGCTTTTGTATTATTAATTTGAAGATTTATTGTTGTTCCTTGACGAGTTGCAGTGATGCTTTTTGTAGCTCCGTTCCAATCAACATTAAATCCAAGCTCCTCAAATATTGTTCTAAATGGTACTAAGGTTCGACCATTTACAATAATAGGAGCTATTTCCATTTTCTTAGTTGCGGTTTTAGATTTGTAATCAATTCTGTTAATGGTAAATTCTAAATCAACAAAATCGGTAGTGACAATTTCGTCAGAGCTGCTTGCACACACATTTATACTATTTGTATATAGTATTGTTACAAAAGCTGCAATGATGAAAAATGCACATGTAAATTTTAAAAAATTAGATTTAGACATGTTTTTCCCCCCATTATAATTTTATAATATAATATTAGCTGTCAGCCAGATAGAAAACAGCTATAAAAATGATAACATACAGATTGTACCAAGTCAATGACCTTGAGGAAGTATGAAATAATAATGTAATAAAACACATTTTTGAACATTGCTATAGTTTAAATATGAATGTATAATGTTTTTTAAGAGTTTTAAAAAGGAGGACATGTTATGAGGGCTGTAATAACTGTTATAGGAAAAGACAAAGTAGGTATTATAGCAGGGATAAGCAACACTTTAGCAGATAGCAATGTAAATATATTAGACATTTCTCAGACAACTATGCAGGATGTTTTTACTATGATAATGCTGGTGGATATTTCTAATTTGACAATTTCATTTGCAAAATTATCCGAAGAATTAGAAGAAAAAGGTCAGGAAATGGGGCTTAGTGTGAAAATACAACATGAAGATATATTTAATTCAATGCATAGAATATAAGGGAGGAATATAAGTGATAGGACCCTTTGAAATTATAGAGACAATAAAAATGATTCAAAAAGAGCATCTTGACATAAGAACTATAACAATGGGAATATCTTTAAGGGATTGCTGTAGTTCTAACAGTAAAGAAGCCAGGGAGAAAATGTATAACAAAATTACAAGATGTGCCAAAAATCTTGTTAAAGTAGGTGAAGATATTGAAAGGGAATTTGGGATTCCTATAATTAATAAAAGAATCTCGGTAACACCTATTTCTATTATTGCAGAAAGCTCAGATGAGGAGGATTATGTAAGATTTGCAGAAACACTAGATAAGGCTGCAGACAGCGTTGGGGTAAATTTTATTGGGGGCTTTTCAGCCTTAGTTCATAAAGGTTATACAAAAGGAGACAAAAAACTTATTAATTCAATTCCAGAGGCACTTAGCACTACAAAAAAGGTATGTTCATCTGTTAATGTTGCAAGTACAAAGTCGGGTATAAATATGGATTGCGTAAAAGAAATGGGACATATAATAAAAAAGGCAGCAGAGCTAACTAGTGATAGTGGAGGAATTGCTTGTGCGAAGCTTGTTGTTTTTGCCAATGTTCCAGAGGATAATCCATTTATGGCAGGTGCTTTTCATGGAGTGGGTGAAGCAGAATGTGTAATTAACGTTGGAGTAAGTGGACCAGGAGTTGTAAAATGTGCATTGGAAAAGGTTAGGGATGCTGATTTTGAAGCTGTATCAGAAACAATTAAAAAAACTGCATTTAAGATAACAAGAATGGGACAATTGGTAGCAAGGGAAGCTTCTAAAAGATTGGGAGTTTCCTTTGGAATAGTTGATTTATCCTTAGCTCCTACTCCTGCTATGGGAGATAGTGTGGCACACATATTAGAAGAAATGGGAATTGAAAAATGTGGGGCACATGGTACCACAGCAGCTTTGGCCCTTTTAAACGATGCAGTAAAAAAAGGTGGGGTTATGGCATCTTCTTTTGTGGGAGGTTTAAGTGGAGCCTTTATACCTGTAAGTGAAGATGCAGGAATGATAGATGCTGTACAAAAAGGTGCACTTTCAATAGACAAGTTAGAAGCAATGACATGTGTATGTTCTGTAGGTTTAGATATGATAGTAGTTCCAGGCAGTACAAGTGCGGAGACGATATCTGCCATTATTGCCGATGAGGCTGCAATTGGAGTTGTGAACAACAAAACCACAGCTGTAAGAATAATTCCGGCACCAGGTAAAAAAGTTGGAGATATGGTTGAATTTGGAGGGCTTTTAGGAAAAGGTCCAGTAATGAAATTAAGTGATTATTCAAGTGAGGCTTTTATAAATAGGGGTGGAAGAATACCAGCACCGTTGCACAGTTTAAGAAATTAATAAATAGTAGAATTTATAATTTTGAAAATTGATTCTTTACAGTTTATAGCTATTGTGTTAGAATGTTTTAAGTAAAGAAAACCACTAGCTAGGTTATAGGAAACTCCGTCCTATTACTTAGCTTTTGGGGATTTTAAAAAAAAGGAGGATTTTTTTATGAATAAAGATTTTAAACAGGAGATAATTAATACCTACAAATTACATGATAGTGATACTGGTTCTCCAGAGGTCCAGATAGCTATTCTTACAAAAAGAATTGAACACTTAACCGAGCATTTGAAGGTACACAAAAAAGATTTCCATTCAAGAAGAGGGCTTCTTAAAATGGTAGGACACAGAAGGGGACTTTTAAATTATCTTCAAAGGGTAGATATTGAAAGATATCGTACAATTATTGAAAAATTAAACTTAAGAAAATAGAATGGGCGTTTTTTTCGTCCATTCTTTTAAAGTAAAATGTTATATCTTATCTTAAAAGAGGCAGACTAAATTTACAACCTTTCTAATAAACAATTATCTTACAGACATTCATAAGCAAAAATATTATTTATACCAAAATAAAAAATGCAAAGGAATGTCTATATACACATGCTTTTTATTTTTTAAAAGGTAAGTGTACACAATTTTATAAAATTATTTTGAAATGTTTTGAGACAACAATATTTTAAATATATTGTTAAAAGGTTGTTTATAAACTTAGTTTTAAAAGATTATATAACGCAAAAAATTTGGAATACTAAAAACAAAAAACTGCAGACGGTAGAAGGTAGATTGTGCAGCACTATTTAAAAAATTTAGGTATGCTGTAGAATCTACATGCTACAGTCTGTGGTTATAAGGAGGATTAGAAATGAAAAGAACTTTCAGTATTGATATAGCTGGAAGACAGCTAAATGTTGAAACAGGACAACTTGCTCAATTAGCTAACGGTGCAGTAATGGTTAAGTATGGGGATACTGTTATTTTATCAACTGCTACTGCATCAGCAGCGCCAAGAGAAGGGATAGATTTTTTTCCTTTAAGTGTTGATTATGAAGAAAGGCTTTATGCTGTTGGCAAAATTCCGGGAGGATTTATAAAAAGAGAGGGAAAACCCTCAGAGAAGGCAATATTGAACTCAAGAGTTATAGACAGACCACTTCGCCCTCTTTTTCCAAAGGATTTAAGAAATGATGTTGCCATTGTAAATACTGTTATGTCAGTAGAACAGGATAATTCGCCTGAAATAGTGGCACTTTTAGGTTCTTCCATTGCTCTGTCCATATCGGATATACCTTTTAACGGTCCTGTAGGAGGAGTTATATTAGGACTTATTGATGGAGAGATTATAATCAATCCAGATGCAGCACAAAGAGAAAAAAGCAAAATGCATGTAAATTTAGTGGGCACCAGAGAAAAAATAGTTATGATAGAGGCAGCAGCAAATGAAGTCCCTGATGAAGTTATGCTTGAAGCAATAAAAAAAGGACATGAAGAGATAAAGAGAATTGTAGATTTCATAGATGATATTGTAAAGGAAATAGGCAAACCTAAATTTGAATATGAATCTTCAGAAGTTCCTGATGAGATTTTTATTCCAGTAAAAGAATTTGCATATGAAAAAATGAAAAAGGCTGTATTAGCTGTGGATAAGCAAGTAAGGGATGACAATGTAACTAAACTTACAGAAGAAATAATGGAAAGATTTAAAGAAGACTTTCCAGAGATGGAGCAGGAAATATCCCAAGCTATTAACAAACTTGAAAAGAAAGTGGTAAGAGAATATATATTAGAAGATGGCAAGAGAGTTGATGGAAGGGCACTTGATGAAATAAGACCTTTATCTGCAGAAGTAGGCTTGCTTCCAAGAGTTCATGGTTCAGGGCTTTTCCAAAGGGGACAGACTCAGGTTCTCACTACAGTTACATTAGGAGCTATGAGTGAGGTACAGATGCTTGACGGCATTGATCTTGAAGAGACAAAAAGATATATGCATCACTATAATTTCCCAGCATATAGTGTGGGAGAAGCAAGACCTTCCCGTGGTCCCGGAAGAAGAGAAATAGGACATGGTGCTCTTGCAGAAAAGGCATTAGAACCTGTTATACCTAATGAAGAAGAATTTCCTTATGCAATAAGATTGGTGTCTGAGGTTCTTATGTCAAATGGTTCAACATCTCAGGGAAGTGTATGTGCCAGCACTTTAGCTTTAATGGACGCTGGAGTTCCCATAAGAAAACCTGTAGCAGGTATTTCAGCAGGACTTGTTGTTGACGAAAACAACCAAGATAGATTTGTAACTTTTGTGGATATTCAGGGGATAGAAGACTTTTTTGGTGATATGGACTTTAAAGTTGCTGGAACTAAAGACGGTATTACAGCAATACAAGTGGATATAAAAGTAGATGGGTTGACTTTAGATATCATTAAAGAGGCCTTTGATATTACTAAAAAGGGACGTTATAAAATTATTGATGAAGTAATTTTAAAGGCAATAGAGCAACCAAGACCAGAACTTTCAAAATATGCTCCTAAAGTTCTTACAACAACAATAAGCTCGGATAAAATAAGAGATGTTATAGGACCTGGCGGAAAGATGATAAACAGAATAATTGACGAGACAGGAGTTAAAATTGACATTGATGACGATGGAAGAGTATATGTATTCAGCAATGAAACTAAGGCTTGTAAAAAAGCTTTAGCAATGATTGAAGGAATTTCAAAAGATGTAGAGCCAGGACAAATATTTTTAGGAAAAGTTATGAGAATAACTTCCTTTGGTGCTTTTGTTGAATTTTTACCTGGAAAAGAAGGGCTTGTTCATATATCTAAACTTGACAAAAGCAGGGTTGTCAGGGTTGAAGATGTGGTAAGTGTGGGAGAAGAAATACTAGTAAAAGTTTTAGATATTGATAAGCAAGGTCGAGTTAATCTTTCTAGAAAAGATGCAATGGAAGAAAATGATACAGATAAAAATTCAAACATAAATTAATAAATATTAAAAAACAGGGAGATTTTATGTGTAAATGTATAAGGCTGAAAAATGGTGTAAGAGTAGTGTATGAAGAAATACCATATGTTAGGTCAGTTTCAACAGGTCTTTGGGTTGGAGCAGGTTCTAGAGGTGAGGGTACTGCTAATAATGGAATTTCTCACTTTATAGAGCATATGTTATTCAAAGGTACTAAAAAAAGAAATGCAAAAGAAATTGCAGAAACTATAGATAATATAGGGGGGCAGCTTAATGCCTTTACAGGTAAAGAATGTACTTGCTATTACACTAAAACTCTGGACACTCACCTTGATACATCCCTAGATCTTTTATCAGATATGTTTTTTAATTCTAGGTTTGATGAAAAAGATATTGAGATTGAGAAAAATGTTATTTTAGAAGAGATAGGCATGTATGAAGATACCCCTGAAGAATTAGTTCATGATATTTTATCTGAAGCAGTATGGCAGGACAACTCATTAGGCATGCCTATTTTAGGAACAAGCAAAAGCCTTGGCAATATAAACAGGGATGAAATAAAAAAATATATGCAATATAATTATGTTCCCGAAAACACTGTTATAGCTATTGCAGGCAATTTTGAAAAAGACAGGGCAATTGAGAGCATAAAGAAAAAATTTGAAAATTGGGAGAATGACAGTATTTGCAGAAATAAAAAAATACAAGCTGCAGAATTTAAAAATAATAAAATTTTAAGAGAAAAAGAAACTGAACAGATACATGTGTGTCTAGGTTTTAAAGGCGTAGAACATGGCAGTGATGAACTATATTCTCTTTTGGCAGTAAATAATATTTTTGGAGGGGGTATGAGTTCTAGGCTTTTTCAAAAAATAAGAGAAGAAAAAGGTCTTGTTTACTCCATTTACTCATATCCTTCATCCTACAGAAATGCTGGACTATTTACAATATATGCAGGAATGAATGCTGAGCACTTAAATGAAGTATTGAAGCTTATAATAGATGAAGTTAATATTTTAGTAGAAAAAGGCATATCTGAAAGAGATATAGCAAAATCAAAGGAACAGTTAAAAGGAAATTATATTTTGGGTTTAGAAAGTACTAGCAGCAGAATGAACAGTATAGGTAAATCTGAAGTTCTTTTGGGGAAAATATTAAGTGCCCAGGAGGTTTTAGATAAAATCGACAAAATTGATTCTGAAAATGTCAATGTAGTAATTGAAAAAGTTTTTGATTTAAATAATTTGGGTTTTTCATTGGTAGGTAACATAAAAGGAGATATTGATTTAAAAAAGATATAGTTTTTTAAAAAAGTGAAATTTAAAAAAAGCATTGGGATTTATATGTTTTATCATATGTCTTAATGTTTTTTTTTGTGTTTTTTAAGCATAGCTTTTATTTTGTTAATTATACAAGCACTTTAGATTGAAAATCTACATAAGATACTTAATAAAGGGAGGGATTTATATGAACAAAAAAAGATACGGAGTTTTAGGCGGTGATTTAAGGAGTGTGAAACTTGCTGAACTTATTAAAAAGCAAGGGGATGATGTTAACATATATGGCTTTGGAAAAATTGAATGTGACATAAGCTGTAAAGAAATTTTGAAGCTGGATGATTTAATTAAAAATACAGACATAATAATCGGACCGCTTCCTTGTTCCTATGATAATGAAACCTTTAATGCTCCGTATCATTTTGAGAAAATTTATATAAAAGAAGTTTTTGAAAAAATCAATAAAAAGCAGTTGTTTATAGCAGGAAAACTAAGTAAAGAAATAGTAAGTATTGCTAATTCAAAGGATATAAAATTTTTTGACTTATTAAAAAGAGAAGAAATGGCTGTTTTAAATGCAATTCCAACAGCTGAGGGAGCCATTCAAATAGCAATGGAAGAGATGCCTGTAACTATTCATGGAAGTAAAGCTTTAGTTTTAGGTTTTGGAAGGGTAGGAAAGACACTGGCAAAAATGTTAGATGGAATTGGAGCAAAAACTTTTGTGGCGGTGAGAAAGTATTCTGATATTGCATGGATTAAAAGCTATGGATATAATGCCGTACCACTAAATGAACTAGGTGAACATATTGAAAATGCAGATGTTATATTTAACTCTATTCCTCATCTTATATTAGGCGGTGATATGTTAAATAGAATTAGAAAAGATTGTCTAATAATTGATTTGGCCTCTAAACCAGGAGGGGTAGATTTTGAAAAGGCAAAAGAGTACGGCATAAAAACCAAATGGGCTCTTTCATTGCCAGGTAAAGTAGCACCTTTAACAGCAGCTGGTATTTTGAAAGATACAATAAATAACATAATAAGTGAACAGGAGGTATGAAAATGTTGTTAAATGGATTAAAAATTGGATTTGCACTGACAGGTTCTTTTTGTACAATAGATAAAGTAATACCTGAAATAAAAAAAATAGTAGATGCTGGAGGAAAAGTAGTACCAATACTTTCATATTCAGTTGACAAATTTGACACCAGGTTTGGAAAAGCAGAAAGTTTAAAAAAGAAACTTAAGGATGTTACAGGTGAAGAAATAATAAATACAATTATAGATGCAGAACCTATAGGACCTAAATCTCTATTTGACATAATAGTTGTTGCACCTTGTACAGGTAACACTTTAGGGAAAATAGTAAACGGAATAACAGATACCCCTGTGACCATGGCATGCAAAGCACAGTTGAGAAATCAAAAACCCATTTTAATAGCTATTTCAACAAATGATGCATTGGGAATAAATGCAAAAAACATAGGATTACTTTTAAATGCAAAAAATGTATATTTGGTTCCTTTTGGTCAAGATGCACCAAAAAACAAATCAAATTCCATGGTGGCGGATTTTTCTTATATAATGGCTGCATTGGCTGAGGCTGTAAGAGGTAGACAAATTCAACCAATTTTTATATAATATTAAAAACAATTAAAATCAAAAAAATTGCAAATGATACTTGAGAAATATAAAGAAAAGTGTTAAAATGATTTTAGTGCTATAATGATTATATAAAAAAATAATTTATAAAAGATAAAACTATTGATTTTATATATTTTATTTTTTATAATTATTTATGTATAATAATTATAATTTTGAATATTATTATACTAAGGCACTATAAAAAGAGTTTTTCATTATATTTTTATCATAAAGTTGTTTCAAGGAAAGCTGTATAATTACATATGATATTTGGGGGTACAAAATGGTTGGAGTGGATACGAGGGGTATTGATGAAATACTTTTAGAGACAGGAGTATTAAAAATAACCGATCTTAAGAAAGCGTGGGACATTCAAAGGGAGAGGGGTAGCAACATAGAAGATGTGTTATTAGAGCTTGAACTTGTAACACAAACGGATATTATGCGTGCAAATGCCATTAAGATGGGTATTTCCTTTGTAGATCTTACAAATTACGAGATTAAAGATGATAGTGTTCCCACATTGATAACCAGAAATATTGCAAGCAGGTACAAAGTAATACCTATTGAGAAAGAAAATGGGGTGTTGACTGTTGCAATGCAAGATCCTACCGATATTTTTTGCATAGATGATATTCGTCTTGCAACAGCTCTTGAAATAAAACCTGTATTTTCCGATCCAAAAGAAATTGAAAAACTAATTGTAAAGTATTTTGGTGAAGAAGAAAAACCTAAAAAAGAAATAATTCAAAAATCATCAGATGAAAAATCTAAATCTGATTTATTGAAAGAGCAGGAGTCATTACTTCTTGAAAGAGATGCATATGATAATATGAAGCCTGATCTTGAGCCGGTAGAGATGGACTTTGACTCAACAGATGATAGCTTTTCCAGTCCAGACTTCAACATTCAAGATGACATGCCTGAAAGTGGCATTTTTAAAGATAAAATTGGAAATCTCCTAGTTAAATCTGGTGTAATAACTCAAGAACAGCTGGATACTGCTTTAGCCATACAGGTTAAAAAAGGCGGGCTTATAGGAAAAATAATGGTTAAAGAGGGGTATCTAGATACTAAATCCCTTTATGAGTTTTTACAAAAACAGATGGGAGTAGAATTTATTGATTTAGAAGCTATTGAAATTGAAGAAAATATTATAAATTTGGTAACGCGAAATATTGCCAGAATGCATAAATTAATCCCAGTTAAAATTTCCAGTGGTTCTTTAAAGGTTGCTATGAGCGACCCCATGAACATATTCTCAATAGATGATTTAAGGCTTACAACAGGCTATAATATAATTCCATGTCTTGCTGACGAAGAGCAAATAATGGTGATGCTTGACAAATATTACGGAAAAGATTCTAAAGCAAAAGAAGAAAGAGACAGAGAAGCTATTGACTTAGAAGAAGAAATCAAAAAGGTAAATGAAAAAATAGCTGTTGAAATAACTGAGGTAGAAGAAGAGGAAGAAGTTGTTGATATAGATGTTTTGGAAAATGCCCCCATTGTTAAAATGGTTAATATCATTTTTCAAAAAGCTGTTGCCAGCAGAGCCAGTGACATACATATGGAGCCTCAGGAAGATTGTGTTCTTATAAGATTTAGAATAGACGGACAATTAGTTGAAATAATGAAACATGACAGAAAGATTATTTCAGCACTTGTTGCAAGAGTTAAGATTATAAGTGGTCTTAATATAGCAGAAAAGAGAATTCCTCAAGACGGAAGAATAGGTATGAAGATAGATGGTAAAGATTATGACATGCGTGTTTCCATACTGCCTACAATGTTTGGAGAAAAAGTTGTTATAAGAATAGCTGACAAAGAAGGTTTTCAGGTAGATAAGAAAGATTTAGGTTTCTTTGAAGATGACTTAGAGAAATTTGATAACATTATTGCACATCCTCATGGTATAGTATTAGTAACAGGACCTACAGGAAGTGGTAAATCCACAACTTTATATACAGCGTTAAGAGAATTGTGTAAACCAAATGTAAATCTTTTAACTGTTGAAGATCCGGTAGAGAGCACTATAAAGGGTATCAATCAGGTGCAGGTTAATGTTAAAGCAGGGCTTACATTTGCATCAGCACTGCGAGCTTTCCTAAGACAGGACCCTGACATAATAATGGTTGGGGAGATAAGGGATATGGAAACTGCTGAAATAGCAACAAGAGCTGCTATTACAGGTCACTTGGTTTTCAGTACTCTCCACACTAATGATGCTGCAAGTTCTATTACAAGAATGATAGATATGGGAATTGAGCCATTTATGATGTCTTCATCAGTTGTTGGTGTAATTGCTCAAAGGCTTGTAAGAAGACTTTGCAAAAAATGCAGGAAAAAGATTGAGCCTGATGAGTACCAAAGAAATGTACTGGATTTAAAAGAAGGTGAAGAAGTAGAAATATACGAAGCAGTGGGTTGTGAAGAATGTAATAATACAGGATATAGAGGCAGGATAGCCGTTTATGAGATAATGTCAATTAACAGGGAAATAAGAGATTTGATAGCAAAGAATGAAAATGCAGATGTAATTAAAGAGGCAGCATTAAGAAATGGCATGAAGACATTGAGAATGAATTGTGCCAGAGTCGTTAAAAATGGAGTGACAACAATAGACGAAATGCTTCGCATAGCATATTCAGAAGATTAATTAAAAGGGGTGTGGGGTATGGAATTAAATGATTTACTTATAAAGACGGTAGAAGCAGGAGCATCCGACTTACATATTTGTGCAGGTGTACCTCCTGTAATAAGAGTTAATGGTGAACTTATTTATTTAAATGAGCCCATATTGACTCCCCATGATTGCGTGCATTTGGCCAAGCAGTGTCTAAATAACAGGCTTTATGAAGTTTTTTTAGAAAAAGGAGAAGTTGATGCATCTTATACAGTGCCAGGAGTTGCAAGATTTAGAATAAATGTTTTTAAACAAAGGGCAACATGTGCGATAGCACTAAGACCAATTCCTACAGATATACCTTTGATTGAGGATCTTGGTCTTCCAGGTTTAGTTTATGATTTATCTTTAAAGCAAAGAGGTTTGATTTTAATAACAGGACCTACAGGTCATGGTAAATCTACCACATTAGCTGCAATGATTAACTATATAAATAGTAAAAGAAAATGTCATATAGTGACAATTGAAGACCCTATAGAATTTTTACATAGGCACAATAAAAGCGTTATTAATCAAAGAGAAATAGGGGCAGATACATTATCTTATTCAAATGCTTTAAGGGCGGTATTAAGGGAAGACCCAGATGTAATATTAATAGGTGAGATGAGGGATTTAGAAACCATTTCAATTGCCCTTACAGCTGCGGAAACAGGTCACTTAGTACTTTCTACGCTGCATACAATAGGTTCTGCAAAAACAATAGACAGAATAATTGACGTTTTCCCTCCACATCAGCAGGGACAGATAAGAACACAGTTGTCAACAGTTCTTGAGGGTATCATTTCACAACAGCTTTTACCAAAGGCTGATGGAAAAGGTCGTATATTGGCGACAGAGACTATGGTTTGGACTCCAGCCATTGCAAATCTTATACGTGAAAGCCGTACCCATCAAATTGATACTTGTATTCAGACAGGTTCACAATTTGGTATGTACTCTATGGACAGCTGTATTTCGGATTTATACAAGCAAGAACTTATAGATTATGATACTGCTTGTCAGTATGCAGTTGATTTAGATAATTTAAGAAAAATTATTTCTATGTAAATTTGAAAAAAAGACTAGTATTTTTTGATAAAATGTATTAAAATATATATAGATGTACATATACAAGGTACTGATAAAGATATAAATGGTTTATATTGTATTTTGCTGAATGAATATTATATGGGAGAGTGCTAGCTACTGAAGTTTCCAATTCTATTCATTCCGCTTATATTTACACTACTATTTTTACTAGCGCACTGCTCTGTATCAAATATCAAAGGAATGTAGCTTTTACGTTTTAGTGATAATTGTTAATTAGCTGTTCAAATTTTAATTTGCAATGTGTATTTAAAATTTATATATAAGGTAATTAGAGTGCAGTAAATAATATTTTTGGGGGTTAGGAAATGCCAAGTTATAACTATAAGGTTAAAACCGAGGCAGGAAAGGTATTAACCGGAGAAGTAAAAATAGAAAGTGAACATGAATTACGGAGAATATTAGAAGAAAAAGGGTATAAAGTTGTAGATATTGTAGAAAAAACTCCGCTTACAGACATTAGCGAAATCAAACTATTCCAAAAGAGGGTTAAAATAAATGATTTAGCCATATTTTGCAGACAATTTGCTATAGTTTTAGAAGCTGGTGTGCCGATAGCACAATCTTTAGAAGTTCTAAAACTTCAAACTACTAATCCCACTCTTAAAAGACGCATTAGTGATATATATGATGATATACAAAAAGGTATTGCTTTATCAAGTGCTTTTAGGAAACACGAAGATATTTTCCCGGAATTTTTAATAAATATGGTTGAAGCTGGTGAAATAAGCGGACAACTGGATTTAGTATTCCAAAGAGTAGCTTCATATTTCGAAAAGCAGAGCAAATTAAATAGCAAAATAAGAGGTGCTCTTGCTTATCCAATTGTGGTTTGTATAATTGCTGTTTTAGTTGTAGTAGTTTTGATGATTGGTGTTGTACCACAATTCATAGAGGTGCTGGAAAGTTTTGGAACTGAGTTGCCAGTTATTACTAAAATCTTGGTATCTGTAAGTACTTTTTTTAGAAGATTTTGGTACTTAATGCTTTTGGCTTTAATAGCATTGGTGGTTTTCATTGCAGCGTACAGAAAAACCCGTGAAGGAAAATTGTTTTTTGGTAAATTGCTAATTAGCATTCCTATTATAAAAAATCTAACCAGAAACATTATAACTGCAAGACTGACAAGAACATTAGGAACATTGATGGCAAGTGGGGTTTTGTTAATACAATCTATGGAAGTTGTAGCAAAAGTTATTGGAAATGCAGTAATTGAAAATAAGATGATGGATGCTATTGAAGAGATTAAAAAAGGTAGAGGGCTGACAGCTCCCATTTTAGCAATGAAATACTTTTCACCACTTTTAATATCAATGATAAGAATTGGTGAAGAATCTGGTAATTTGGATTTTGCTTTAGATAAGGCGGCAGACTTTTATGATCAGGAAGTTGAAACATCTGTACAGCAGTTAACAAGTATAATAGAACCGTTATTAATAGTGTTCTTAGCTTTAACAGTTGGGTTTATTGTTGTAAGCGTTTTATATCCAATGCTTACGCTGTACGATACATTAATAGAGATATAACTTTTGCTTATCTGCTTATCTTATTCCAAAAAAGTTTAGGGGGGGAGATGAGACTACATGCTTCTAGGAATTTGATAAAGCAATAAGCATGGGGGTAAATATAAAAACATAAAACAAAAAACAATAGGAGGGCTAAGTATGAAAAAAATGTTAAGAAATCAAAAAGGTTTTTCACTAGTTGAGTTACTTATAGTTATTGCAATAATGGGTGTTTTAGCAGCACTGGCGTTCAGTATGTTTGCGGGTATACT
>JAAYTS010000091.1 GCA_012517995.1 Clostridium sp. | reverse complement strand
TAGAATTAGAACTTGAAGGATATAAGCAATACTGGAATTATGCCCAAAGAAAAGGGTATTCAGGTACAGGGGTTTTTGTAAAAAAAGAACCCCTTAATGTGACATATGGGATAGGTGTTGACGAACATGACCGTGAAGGAAGAGTAATAACATTAGAATATGAGAATTATTATTTTGTAACTGTATATACTCCTAATTCGGGAAGAGAGCTTGTTAGGTTAGGCTATAGGATGGAGTGGGAAGATGATTTTTTAAAGTATCTAAAAAAATTAGATGAAGTTAAACCTGTAGTTCTTTGTGGTGATTTAAATGTGGCACATAAGGAAATTGACCTTAAAAACCCGTCTTCAAATAGAAGAAATGCAGGTTTTACAGATGAAGAAAGAGAAAAATTTCAAATACTTTTAGATTCTGGATTTACCGATACCTTTAGATACTTTTACCCTGACAAGGAAGGAGCATATACTTGGTGGTCCTACATGTTTAATGCCAGGTCAAGAAATGCAGGATGGAGAATTGACTATTTTTGTGTTTCAAAAAGGCTTGAAGATAAATTAATTGAAGCACAAATACATAGTGAAGTTTTAGGTTCTGACCACTGTCCAGTAGGGCTTTTAATTGATTTATAATACTTTATTTAAATAAAATATTACCTCATTGATAAAGACAGGAGGATGATGAAATGTTTTTTCAGTTACTAAAAGAAAGACGCAGTATTAGAAAATATCAAGAAAGGGCTGTTGAAAAGGAAAAGCTGGATATAATATTAAAAAGTGCTTTATTATCACCTTCTTCTAGGTCAAGGCGTCCTTGGGAGTTTGTAGCTGTTACAGACAAGGAAGTTTTAAAAAAGCTTTCCATGTGCAGGGAACACAGTTCTGCATTTTTAGAAGGGGCACCTTTAGGGATAGTTGTTATTGCAGATAAAAGTATATGTGATGTGTGGGTGGAGGATTGTTCAATAGCCTCTATTATAATTCAATTATCTGCCCATTCATTGGGGTTAGGTTCTTGCTGGATACAGGTAAGGGATAGATTTCACAAAGAAGAGGTAACGGCGGAGGACTATATTAAAAATATTTTAAATATACCTGACAAATATGCTGTTGAATGTATTATTGCAATAGGCTATCCTGATGAGAAGAAAGAAGGTTATGATGAGAATAAGCTGCCATATGAAAAAATACATTTTAATTCTTATAAATGAGGTGTTTTAAATAGGTGGATTAGATGCTATCCTAGATTTTAATTTAATTGCGGCACACTGTTTCCCTGTGATATAATATTATTAAATAAGACTTTTAAAATTCCCCTATTATAAAGGGGAATTTTAAATAAATATTTAAAAAATAAAGGGGAGATAGAATGTGAAAAAAATACTGGCAGTTGTATTGATACTTTCAATACTATCAACACTATTTATTTTTCAAGGCAGTGTTAGTGCATCAAAAAATTTCAACTATGGAGAGGCATTGCAAAAGTCTATTATATTTTATGAGTTTCAGCGTTCTGGAAAACTTCCAGAGGACAAAAGAGAAAACTGGAGAGGAGATTCAGGACTTCAAGATGGTGCAGATGTGGGATTAGACCTTACTGGGGGATGGCATGATGCAGGAGACCATGTGAAGTTTAATTTGCCTATGGCGTATACCACAACAATGCTTGCTTGGAGTGTATATGAGTCTAAAGATGCATATGTAAAAAGCGGACAACTTCCTTACATATTAGATAACATAAAATGGACAACAGATTATTATATAAAATGTCATCCCAGCCCAAATGTTTATTATTATCAGGTTGGCGATGCCCAAAAAGACCATGCATGGTGGGGCTCTCCTGAAGTAATGCAGATGGAAAGACCAGCATATAAGCTAGATACTAGTAATCCAGGTTCTACTGTTGTGGCAGAAACTGCTGCAGCTTTAGCATCTTCATCAATTATTTTTAGAGATACAGACCCTGGCTATGCTGCTACTTGTCTAAGTCATGCAAAGGATCTTTTTACTTTTGCGGACACTACAAGAAGTGATGCAGGATATAAAGCAGCAGAAGGTTTTTATTCTTCCCATAGTGGATTCTATGATGAACTTACATGGGCTGCTGTGTGGTTGTATCTTGCTACTGAGGATTCCTATTACCTGGACAAGGCTGAATCCTATGAGCCTAATTGGGAAAGGGAACTTGGGTCTGATACAATAAAATATAGATGGGCTCATTGTTGGGATAACAAACTTTTTGGTGCTATGCTTCTTTTAGCAAGAATAACAGATAATTCTTTTTATAAAGAAAATATTGAAAGACATTTGGATTGGTGGACTGTAGGAGTTGGATCTGAGCGTATAACATACACTCCGAAAGGACTTGCATGGCTAGACGGCTGGGGTTCTTTAAGATATGCTACTACTACTGCATTTCTTGCAGATGTTTATGCAGACTGGTCAGGATGCAGTTCATCTAAATCAAAGACATATCATGACTTTGCAAAAACTACTGTTGACTATGCATTAGGAAGTACAGGAAGAAGTTTTTTAGTGGGATTTGGTGAAAAATATCCTCAGCGCCCTCATCACAGGGCTGCACATGGTTCATACATAGCAGATATGGATTATCCAGAACAGCACAGGCATATTTTATACGGTGCTTTAGTTGGAGGACCAGGGAGCAATGATTCATATGTTGACCATATTAATGATTTTCAAAGCAATGAAGTGGCAAACGACTACAATGCTGGTATAGTTGGGCTTCTTGCTAAAATGTACGAAAAGTATGGTGGAAATCCTATTCCTAACTTTAATGCTATTGAAGAAGTAGGACAGGAATATGATGTTGAAGCTGCTATTGTAGCTTCAGGTATTGGTTTTATTAATTTAAGAGTTACATTAATGAACAAAACAGCTTGGCCCCCAAGGGCTAGTGATAAATTATCTGCAAGATATTTTGTAGATATTTCTGAATCAATTAAAGCAGGTATTTCACCAGATGATATCAAAGTATCTACATCTAGTACAGGGGCAAAGGTTTCAGGATTAAAACCATGGGACAAGGACAAAAACATATACTATGTGGAAATTGATTTGACTGGTACAAATATATTCCCAGGCGGTATAAATGACTATAAAAGAGATGTATATTTTATTATAGAAGCTCCTTATGGAGAAGGTAATTGGGATAACAGCAACGATTTTTCATATGAAGGTCTTGAAGGGGCTGGAATGAATGGTATAAGTACAGAATATGTACCTATGTATGATAATGGTGTGAGAATATATGGTATGGAGCCAGGAGGTTCACCAATACCAACACCAACACCTACACCAGAACCAGGCAATTTGATTAGACTTGGAGATTTGAATGGTGATGGAATAGTTAACTCTATTGATTCTACATTATTGAGTAGATATATACTTGAAATTTTAAGTTTTTCAGATCCAGAGTCAGAAAAAGCATTTATTGCTGTAGCAGATATTAATGATGATGGATTTTTGAACACACTTGACTATTCATTATTAAACAGGCATGTTTTAGAAATTCCTGTAGATTATCCTATAGGTGAAATGGTTAAAAGATAGAAGAGTGCAGTGTTTGTATAAAAAACTTCACCTTTTAAAAGGTGAAGTTTTTTAAATGATTTAGAAATGGTATTAAAAAAAATTTAGCACTCTTACTTGATGAGTGCTAAAAAAAATCTTGAAAAATTTTAATTAAAAATGTAATATTATATAATGAAGATTATTAATGACGCTATTAACTTAGGAGGGATACTATGAACAACGAGAAGGGGACTATATCTGTCAGCACTGAAAACATTTTTCCAATAATAAAGAAATGGCTTTATTCTGAAAAAGATATTTTTCTTCGTGAGCTTGTTTCAAATTCAAGTGATGCTATAAGTAAATTAAAAAAGCTAGCCGATATTGGTGAGGCGGGAATTGATAAGGATAAAAAATTTTTTATAAAAGTTATTGTTGATAAAAAGAATAAAACTCTTAAAATACTTGATAACGGCGTAGGAATGACTGATGAGGAAGTAAAAAAATATATTAACCAGATAGCCTTTTCAGGAGCTAAGGACTTTGTTGAAAAATACAAGGACAAGACTGATGAAGGTCAAATCATTGGACATTTTGGATTAGGCTTTTATTCTGCATTTATGGTTTCTGAAAAGGTTCAAATAGATACATTGTCTTATCAAAAAGGTGCAGAGGCTGTAAGATGGATAAGTTCAACTGGAACCGAATATAAAATGGAAAAATCAGACAGAGATGAAGTGGGTACAACAATAACTCTGTTTATTGCAGAAGATAGTGTTGAATTTCTCGAAGTTTACAAAGTAAGGGAAGTTCTTAATAAGTATTTCTCCTTTCTTCAATTTGAAGTGTATCTTGAAGATGCAAATGAGGAAAAAGAAGAAAAAGAAGAAAAAGAGCCAATACCACTAAATGATACAAATCCACTTTGGTTAAAAGATCCTAAAGATTGTACTGATGAGGAGTACAAGGAGTTTTATAGAAGAGCATTTTTTGATTTTGAAGAGCCTCTTTTTTGGATACATTTGAATATGGATTATCCTTTTAGATTAAAGGGGATTTTATATTTTCCAAAATTAAAGCATGAATTTGATACTATGGAAGGCCAGATTAAACTGTTTTATAATCAGGTATTTGTTGCTGATAACATTAAAGAGGTAATTCCTGAATTTCTTATGTTATTAAAAGGGACTATAGATTGTCCTGATTTACCACTTAATGTATCAAGAAGTTTTCTTCAAAATGATGGATATGTTAATAAAATTTCTAATCATATAACTAAAAAAGTTGCAGACAAACTTATTTCAATTTTTAAGAAGGAAAGAGAAAAATACAATAAATACTGGGATGATATTAACCCATTTGTAAAATTTGGATGTATAAAGGAATCAAAATTTTATGACAGAGTCAAAGATATAATTGTTTATAAGACAATTAAAGATGAGTACATCACTTTAAAAGATTATCTTGAAAAGAATAAAGATAAACATGAGAACAAAGTTTTTTATGTGTCTGACGAAAAACAACAGTCTCAATACATAAAAATCTTTAAAGAACAGGATTTAGATGCTGTTTTGATGATAACAATGATAGATAATCATTTTATGCAGTTTATTGAAATGAATGAAAAGGATGTTAAATTCCAAAGAATAGATTCAGACATTAGTGAAAGTATGAAGGAAAGTGAAACTGATGAGAAGACAGCAAAGGAAATGAAAGAAAGTCTTGAAAAACTATTTAGGGATAGTTTGCAAAATGAGAAATTGAAAGTTGAAGTTGAAGCACTAAAAGCATCCTCAGTTCCAGGCATGATACTTTTAGCTGAAGAATCAAGAAGAATGCATGAAATGACTAAAATGTTTGGTGGCATGAACTTAGGCAGTATGTATCAGGCAGAAGAGACTTTAGTGTTAAATAGCAATAATGACTTAATTAAATCTCTTATGAACTTAAAGGAAAGAGAAGATAAAAAGGATGATACAAAGCTTATTTGTCAACATAT
Organism: Clostridium sp.; assembly: GCA_012517995.1. GTDB lineage: Bacteria > Bacillota > Clostridia > Acetivibrionales > Acetivibrionaceae > Herbivorax. Next base: position 9,412 of record JAAYTS010000091.1, on the reverse strand, counting down.
ATATGACCTTGCCATGATGAGTTATAAACAACTTGAGCCTGAGGCTATGACAGGGTTTATTGAAAGAAGCAATAAGATTTTATCAAAACTTGCATCTGACTTAGAAGGGTAAAACAAAATTTAATTTTTTAGACAGGAGGACTGTTTATAAGTTTTTTTGTCTTTATAGAAAGAGGTGCTTATGTTGTGAAAAATGCTAAAAGGATTTTTGTTGAAAAGAAAAAAGGTTTTGATGTGGAAGGACAGAGTTTATTTGCTGATTTAAAGGACAACTTAGGTGTAAAAAATCTTGAATCTGTGAGAGTAATTAATCGATATGATGTGGAAGGATTGTCAGATGATGAGTTTGAAGCAGCAAAAAATACGATTTTTTTTGAACCTCCTGTAGACAAGGTTTATGATGAAACCTTAGATATAGGTGATGGTGAAAGATTAATTGCTATAGAGTATTTGCCAGGTCAGTATGACCAAAGGGCAGATTCTGCCTCACAATGCATACAGATACTTACTCTTGGGGAAAAACCTAATGTAAAGGTGGCAAAAGTTATTGTTCTAAGTGGCAAAATTAGCGATGAAGAATATGAAAAAATCAAAAAGTACTTAATTAACCCTATAGAATGTCAAGAAGCTTCCATGGAAAAGCCAGATACATTAGAAGTTAAAGCTAATGTGCCTGAAGATGTTAAAGTTTTAGATGGTTTTATAAATATGACATCTTCAGAGATTGAAGAATTTAAAAATCAAATGGGATTTGCAATGTCTATGGAAGATTTGAAGTTTTGCCAAGGGTATTTTAGGGATACTGAAAAAAGAGATCCTACTATAACAGAGATGAAAGTTATAGATACTTACTGGTCAGATCACTGTAGACATACCACTTTTTTGACTAATATAAAAAGTGCAGAGATTGAAGATGGATATTTTACTGAGCCTATAAAGGAAGTGTACAAAGACTACTTAAAATCAAGGGATTTTGTATATGGTGATAAAGAAAGGGATATTTCTTTGATGGACATGGCTACAATTGCCATGAAAGAATTGAAAAAAAGAGGGAAGCTTGCTGATTTAGACGAGTCTGATGAAGTTAATGCTTGTAGTATTAAAGTTAAAGTTGATGTAGACGGAAAAGAAGAAGATTGGCTGGTTATGTTTAAAAACGAGACACATAACCATCCTACAGAGATTGAGCCTTTTGGTGGAGCAGCAACTTGCCTTGGTGGGGCAATAAGGGATCCACTATCAGGAAGATCATATGTTTATCAAGCTATGCGTATTAGTGGAAGTGGTGACCCAAGAACAAGTGTTGAAGATACCATACCAGGAAAGCTTCCACAAAGAAAAATAACAATTGGGGCTGCCCATGGATACAGTTCTTATGGAAACCATATTGGGCTGGCAGCAGGGCAGGTGGATGAAATATATGATGAAGGTTATGTTGCAAAGAGAATGGAGCTAGGCGCAGTAATTGCAGCAGCACCAAGAAAAAATGTAGTGAGAGAAAACCCTATTCCAGGAGATATAATTATTTTAGTAGGTGGAAGAACAGGACGAGATGGATGTGGAGGAGCAACAGGTTCATCTAAAGAACATACAGAAGAATCTCTTATTACATCGGGTGCAGAAGTGCAAAAGGGTAATCCTCCTATAGAAAGAAGAATACAGACGCTTTTTAGAAAGCCTGAAGTAAGCACAATGATAAAGAGGTGTAATGACTTTGGAGCAGGAGGAGTTTCGGTAGCAATAGGCGAGTTGGCAGATGGTTTAAAAATAAATTTAGATATAGTGCCAACCAAATATGAAGGCCTGGATGGTACAGAAATAGCCATATCCGAGTCCCAAGAGAGAATGGCTGTGGTTATTTCAAAGGAAAATGTAAAAGCTTTTATAGAGGCTGCAAGCCTTGAAAATCTTGAAGCTACTCCCGTTGCAGAAGTTACAGAAGAACCAAGGCTTGTTATGAAATGGAGAAACACTGATATTGTAAATATAAGCAGAGAATTTTTAGATACAAATGGTGTTAAACAAAATACCATTGTTAAGGTAAAAGCACCACTAAAAGAGGAGAATTATTTTGAAAAAGCTGGTAAAATAAAGGGTAATTTAAAAGAGAATTGGACTTTGAATTTAGAGGATTTAAATTCTTGCAGTAAAAAAGGCTTAGTGGAAATGTTTGACAGTAGCATTGGTGCAAGTACTGTATTTATGCCATTTGGAGGAAAGTATCAAATGACTCCTCCAGAGGGTATGGTAGCTAAAATACCTGTGGAAAAGGGCGATACAAATACAGGAAGTATTATGACATATGGATATAATCCTAGTATTTCAAGATGGAGTCCATTTCATGGGGCAGTTTATGCTGTTCTTGAGTCTGTTGCAAAGGTTGTTGCAATGGGAGGAGATTATAAAACTACATGGCTTACATTTCAGGAATATTTTGAGAAGCTGGGAACTGACCCGGAAAAATGGGGTAAGCCTTTTAGTGCATTGCTTGGAGCATTTCTTGCACAACAAAAGTTTGGAATTGCAGCAATAGGTGGAAAAGACAGTATGTCAGGAACATTTGAAGATATGGATGTTCCACCTACACTAGTTTCCTTTGCTGTAAATGTAACAGATGTAAATAATGTAGTATCTGCAGAATTTAAAAAAGTGGGAAGTAAAGTAGTTTTAGTGTCTGCAAACATTGATGAGAAGGCATTGCCTGATTTTGAAGATTTATGTAAAAAGTATGAAAAAATAAATCAAGTAATTAAAAAAGGAAAAGTTCTTTCATCTCATAGTGTACGAGATGGAGGTATTTCAGAGACAATAAGCAAAATGTGCTTTGGAAATATGATTGGATTTAAGTTTAATGAAGATATTAATGAAGAAGAGGTTTTTGCACCTTTATATGGCTCAATTGTGCTTGAATTTGACGAAAATGAAGATGTAGACCAATTGCTAAATGGTATTGACTTTAAGGTTTTAGGTGTAACTCAAGAGAAAAAGTCTATTGATATTAAAGAAAACAGCTTAATCCTTGATAGCCTTTGTGATAGTTGGGAAAAACCTTTAGAAAATATTTTCCCTACAAAAACACCTTTAGAAGAGAAAAAGGCAAAAGAGTATAAATACCTTAGAAATAATAGTATAAAACCTAAAATAAGTATTGGAAAACCAAGAATATTCATACCTGTACTTCCAGGTATAAATTCTGAATGTGATGTTGCAAAAGCCTTTGAAAAAGCAGGTGGGAAAGTTGAAATTTTTATAATGAAAAATTTAACTTCTAAAGATATTGAAAATTCAATAGATGAAATGGTAAAAGGCATTGAAAAATCACAAATAGTAGTGCTGCCTGGAGGATTTAGCGGCGGTGATGAGGCAGATTGTTCAGGTAAGTTTATGGTAACAGCTTTTAGAAATCCAAAAGTTAAAGACGCAGTTATGAATTTAATAAAGAACCGGGATGGTTTAATGTTGGGAATTTCTAGTGGTTTTCAAACACTAATTAAACTAGGGCTTGTACCTTATGGTGAAATAAGAGAGCTTTCAGATGAAAGTCCAACTCTAACATTTAACACTATAGGAAGATATGTTTCAACTATGGTAAGGACAAAAATTACTTCTGATTTATCACCATGGTTTAACAATGTGAAAGTGGGAGATGTGCACACAATTCCAGTTTCCAATGGAGAAGGAAGATTTGTTGCAAATGATGAAGTATTTGAAATGTTAGAGAAAAACGGGCAAATTGCGGCTCAGTATGTGGATTTTGATAATAATCCAACTTATGATATCAGGTTTAATCCTAATGGTTCTTTTGGAGCTGTTGAGGCAATAACAAGTCCTGATGGCAGAATATTAGGAAAGATGGGACATTCAGAAAGAGTAGGTACAAATGTAGCCAAAAATATTCCAGGCCAAAAGGATCAAAAATTATTTGAAGCAGGGGTAAATTATTTTAAATAATATTACAATGACCAAAAATCACAACAACATAAAAATACGATGGTACAATAAAATACGATAATTCAATAAAGCTATTAAAATTATATAGGAGGATTAATATGCAGTATCGAAGATTTGGGAAAACAAATGTTAATGTGTCTGTACTAGGATATGGATGCATGAGGTTTCCAAAAAAAAACAAAAGGATTGATTTAAAAAGTACAGAAAAACAAATTTTGACAGCTATAGAAAATGGGATTAATTATTTTGATACTGCATATATCTATCCTGGTAGTGAAGCGGCTTTAGGAGAAATACTTGAAAAAAATAACTTAAGAAATAAAGTTTATATTGCTACAAAAATTCCACCATATATGGTAAATTCAAAAACAAGTATGGAGAAAGTTTTAAATACGCAACTAAAAAGGCTTAGAACAGACTATATTGACTTTTATTTAATTCATTCAATTCAAGATATAGAAAGCTGGAAAAAGGCAAAGAGTGTTGGTATGGTAAGCTTTCTAGAGGAAATGAAAGAAAAAGGCGTAATTAAGTTTATTGGATTTTCATATCATGGAGGAAAAGAGGATTTTAAAGAAATTATAGACGATTACAATTGGGATTTTTGCCAGATACAATATAATTTTATTGATGAATACACCCAGGCAGGTGTTGAGGGGCTTAAATATGCCTACTCAAAAGATATTGGAGTTGCAATTATGGGCTCTTTAAAAGGAGGAAGAATAGTGGGGCAAATGCCTCCTTCAATACAAAAGATATGGGATAAGGCTCCTTTTAAGAGAACTTATGCAAACTGGGCTTTTAGATGGCTGTGGAATCAAGAAGAAGTGGCAGTTACACTGTCAGGATTAAATGATGAAAAGCATATTATTGAAAATGTTAAATTGACAGATGAAATTAAAGTTGGTTGCTTGACCAAAGAAGAACTTGATATTTATAAAGAAGTAAAAGATGAGTATTTAAGGCTTATGAAGGTACCCTGTACAGGTTGCTGCTATTGTCTTCCTTGTCCTGTTGGTGTAAATATTCCCTTTGCCTTTAATTACTACAATTCAAGATATTTTTTCAATCAAAAAACTGCTATTTTTAAATATCTGTTTTTTGGCGGGGATGTATTGGGAGGAAGGAATTTTCTTGCTTCAAATTGTATTGGCTGCAGAAAATGTGAGAAGGTATGCCCGCAGGATATAGAGATAAGTAAAGAACTTAAAGAAGTAACTAAGGAGATGGAACCTTGGTGGAGTAAACCACTTCTTTTTGTAGGAAGAAGAGTTTTGAAACTAAAAAGTTTTTTTGATAACAGAAAAAATTAAAATAAAAACCCGGAACAAATTAATTTTTCCGGGTTTTTAGATACATTAAATAATATTTAAAAATTATCTTGGAAAATTATTAATAACTTCTAAAACATATCTTTGCAGCAATGTTGCATCTAAAGAGTTAATTATATTATCTCCATTTAGGTCAGCAGCCTCCATATTAGGCATGGATTTTTCAACTTCTAATATGTACCTGCTTAGGAGGGTGTAATCTAAAGAATTTATTATTTTATCATTGTTTACATCACCATATATTACATCAGATATAGGGGAGTCATCTGTAAATACAGTACAAATTTTAGCAGAATCTTTTAAGCCATTTGGACCGTTTACAATTGTATTTCCCCAGGATGTAAGACTTTTGCCTGCCCAGTCATTTGATAAATCCAGGTAAGCCCACTGGGAGCCATTTCCTTTCCATGACCATGCAAGCCAGCCTACTCCAAGTTCTTTGGTATAGCTTAAAATGTAATCTTCATCTACATCTCCATCAGTGTGTTTGTGGCCGAATTCTCCAATACAAACAGCCAGTCCCTGATTTATAACTTTGTCAATATTGTTTTTTATCTGTGCAGCATTTCCACCTGCATATTCGTACATATGTATTGAAAACATTGTATTTTTTAGAGGGTCTGAGTTAAATACGTCAATACCAAAGTCGTGAATTGATGCAGGGTATTGTCCCCAACCTGCTGAGTCTACCATTATTGTGTGAGTAAATCCAGCATCCCTTAGTTTTTTTATTGCCTGTATATATCCATCAGCCCAGTCGGCACCATTCCATGAACCAAACCATTCATTTGTTATATTAATAATTACAGTATCTTCTTTTCCAACAAGGACGTCTTTTATAGATATCCAATAATCAACGGCATCCATTAATGGACCTACCTCATCAACCCCAAGGGCATCGTGTACTTCTAATATAGCAACTAATTTATTTTGCTCACATAAATCAATAAGTGTTTGTACAGATGAAGCACTGTCTTTTTGCCAATCATCTTTTGTTCCATTTGAAAGAACTATTCTTACAGCATTTGCACCTGCTTCTGCTATTGCAGGAATAGCAACATTGTATTCATTTTTAAACCAGGTGTGAGGGTAGTTAACACCTTTCATTATAAAGTTGTTGCCATTTGCGTCAAAAAGATTGCTTCCAACCACCTGAAACTGTCCAGTTGCTTTAATTGGTGGAGGAGATGGATTGTGTTTATTGCTGCCACCTGAAGATGAATCTCCAAGGGAAAAATTTGAGATTGTTAAAGAGCCACTTGGTTTAGTAGAATCAAAGCTCATAAATTTAAAATCAACTCCTTTAACATCGTCTAAGTCATTGATATTTGCTATATTAGCCCAGTTGCTTGCTTCGGTTTTCCAAAGGGGCTCTTTAAGGCTTAGTGAAATTTCCCTTGTTCTGTCTGCAGGAAGATTTATTGTTTCAGACTCATGCCATACAAAATCAGCACCTGTTTTTATTCCAATTCCAAGCATAATAGATGCATTAGAATGGTTTTCAATTGTAAAATTCATAGCTTCATACTTTGTCCAATCTTCACTTAGTGAACCTATAGTTGTAAGTCCGGCAGAATCGTCCTGGTTGCCGATATTTTGGAATTCAACGGTAACAGAACCATCAGACCCGGTTACAGATACTGTACCTGTATGATATCCATTAGGAGCATCCCAGCTGTATCCTCCCATAGTCACCGCAGCATTGACAAAAACCACACCTGCAAATAAGCTTGTCAATAACATTACTACACAAAATAAAGAAAGCTTTTTTTTCATTTACCATCCCTCTTTTCCAAAAATTCAAAAAATTTTTAAAATAATATTAAAAAATAAAATTACATAGTTTTAATGATCCCCCCCTTAGAATATATAGATTAAATTAATTAAACATATAATGTATTACTAATTATAATATACTATATTTTAAATATATTTTAAAGTGAAAATTAAGAATTGTAATGTTATTTTTAAATTAGTAACATTACAAAATGTAATTTGTATTACTGTATTACCATTTTACTACTGTAAAAGTATTGCTGTTTTTTTAATTATTTACGTATAAAAAAAGTGGATTAAAGTATTAAAACACCTAAAATTTTGAATATTTTTATTGCATTTACTAGAAATATATAATAAAATAGTAAGAAAACATTGTGTTATTAAATGTAAAAAATAAGGGGGAGTAAGAAATGAAAAGAAAATTAAGAGGTTTTTTGTTTGTATGTCTATCCTTATTTATGGTGTGTACAATTTTAATAAGTTTAAGTTTTTCAAAAATAAGTGTAAGAGCTACTTATAATGAGGAACTAATTTACGGTGATTTAAATGGTACGATGAAAGATATAGCTATTCAAAAGTTTCCGATGAAGTTGGAGATATGAAAGTAGAATACTATCTTGATGATAGAGGCGAAAACAAATATAGTGAGGAAAAATCTGTTACAGACAGAAATGGCAATACCACTGCATATGAAAGGGACGGCAATGGTAATTTTGGCAAGTATTTTTAACAACATGTTTTAAGCATATAATGACAAATTAAAAAAGTGATTTAATATCACTAAAATAATTTAAAACCAGAACAAAAAAGATTTTTCGGCTTAAAAAAATATGGGTTTTTACTCTTTTATGACAGTTAGAGTATAGCTATAAAACAAAATTAATTATACAGGAACGGATGATTTAATTGAAAAAGTTTTTTAAAGCATTAATGATTCTTATAGGAATTGTGGTTTTGGTCTCTGGAATGACTTTAGCTTATTTGAATAAAATGGCAACTAATATGTCAGATGAGAGTGCTAATATAAATACAGGTAATTATATTGCAAAAGCAATAATGGCTTATTTACTTGAAACAGAGGATTACGAATTAAAGTTTGATGATGAAGATGATACATTAACTGTTGAAAAAATTATAACCAATTTACAGGAACGAAGAGGAGTTTGGGACGGTTATTTTTACTTAAGACCAGGAGAAGATTATATCCCAAAAAGACATTATTTTTTCGGATTTATAAGAGATAAAAATATAGGTTGGAAAATAACAATAACTAGAGAGCCCTTAGATGTACATGTGGAAGCAAGTGATAAAAATGAGGTGATTTTTGAATAAAAAAGAAATATAAGATATCTTTTTTGCAGGAATTCATATTATTGTGCTAAAAAAGACATGGCCATTGTAGGATGTAGTTAACACTTATGAGTACGACGACTGGAACCGTTTAGAAAAAATAACCACAAGGGTTAACGACAGCGTAACGTAGACAACTTTGTATACCTATGACAATAAAGGATTTTTCACAAGGTACCTTTATGAAAACTTGAATGTTATACTGGAAACTGACGAGAGAGGTAATGAAAGGGCAAGGAATCTGTATGGACTAAACCTGTTAATGAGGGATGTTGACAGTGAAAGTTACTGCTACTTGTATAACGGTCATGCAGATGTAACTGCACTTATAAATACCGCAACAGGTGAAGTTTCTGCAACTTACTATTATGATGCCTTTGGTAAAATATAAAATCAATACATTACATTTGTTTGAAATTAAAAGGGTTTGGGTGACAGGAGAGAGAGATTCTCGTTTAATGATACAGCTGTCAATGAAAAATGAAGAATTTCAATTCTTCTTAGAAGGTGTAGAATTTAATTATGAAGAAATTGATAAATCTGATGAATATGACAAAGTCTATTTATCTGTTCATTTTGATGAAAATTGGGGTGGAGCAGCAATTTATGTGAAAAATATTAATGATGAAGATAGGGAATATCAGAAATATCAAGAGCAACTAGTTCATATAAACCTGAAACACTTCGGCTTCTTAGCTATGTAGCCCAGAAGCAGGTAACCGGATAACAATGGTTTTAAACTACAAAGGAGTTCAGAACAAAATCCACCGTCTATGTCGGTGTGATAAAAGCTTTAGCTATAAGTAGAAAGAGAAAACCCCAAATGTTAAAATGATGTGGCTTTGGCAGCCACATAAATAACATCGGGTAGGAGGTAAATAATTATTTTATTTACCGACCTCCCACACCACCGTACGTACGGTTCTCGTATACGGCGGTTTCATAGTTTACACTCTAACTTCAAGGTAATATTTAAGAAGACTTAAATATCCTTGCTTTTC
>JAAYTS010000334.1 GCA_012517995.1 Clostridium sp. | reverse complement strand
CCGAATATATTCTGATAAACTTATGCCTGCTAAAAAAGAAAACATCCGCTTGAAATGATACTCTGAACAATATGCGATTTTAGATACTTCACTATAATCAATTTCCTCTGTTAAGTGCTCTTCAATATACTCCAATGCATTATTCATACTTCTTAAAGAATCCATCAAACAACCTCCTTTCATCATCAATATTATCAGAGGATGCATTTATCCATCCGACAATCTGTGCACAGTATTGTCGATTCCCTTTCATGTAGTTAGTATCGTTAAACTGAATTTATCTTTGAGATGTTTACCTACAGGAATCCTTTACTTCTCTTCAGTGTATCTTTCTTGCTACAAAAATTCCTTTGCCTCGCTAAGGCGTAAATCCCAATATTTTTGCAAAAGGTAAATGATTTTCTCATCTTCAACTTTGGCTTCCTTCAGAGCCGCAGTTGCCTTTTCAATCCCAATGACTCTTTCTTCAAAGGCAGCTTCATCTAGCCTTGCATTGCTATCTTCTCTTATTCGTTCCAACAGTTCACTTCCAAATCCCGAAAGGGAATCTCTAATAGAACGTGCCACATCTATTCCTCCTCTTAACTCTAATTTATTGCACTATTGATAGACAAATTGGAATTTGTCAGTTACTTGTATTCACCCGGAACAGGAATATTAAATCTCTCGCACAATAGTTTTACATCATGTATATCATTTTCATCATGCTCATATCCCAGATGAAATAATACTTGATTTTCAGCATCAATACATCTAACCATTTTATCGCCTATTTTCCCAATACCACTAAACACTTTTGGGGGATATGCTTCTCCTTCAAAAACAATGTATCCTTGTTCGTTGAATTTAAATATATGAAGATCAATTATCCTACCTTTAGTATCCTTCCAAACTGTGTGAGATGTGGTGGTATATGCTTCTGTAACTTCAGCAAAGCCTTTTTCTTTTATAATTTCAATAAACTTTTTACTATTACTTTCTTCCACAAATAAATCAATATCATTGTGTACTCTTGTTTCTTCTTCTAATAATGCATCTACTCCCCAACCACCATCAATCCATATGTTAATTCCACTTTCTTCAGCGTATGTTATTATCTCAATAGCATCTGTTTTGCTTACCATGCAATCCCTCCGTTCAAATTCCTATCTAATTTCATAAAATCCTGAAAAGTAGCCATGCTAAATTCCTCCCAAGTAATACTGTTAATTCATTTAATCTCACTTAATAGCGCCTTTTCATATCCTCTTCGTAGGCAGCTAAAATTCGCTGGTACTCTTTTGGATCATCATTCTCACAATCTAGTTTAATTACTCGGTCGGAAATAGGTTCTAAAGAATCTGGGTTGTACCAAGGTTCCTTTATTGTAAGATATATGATCTTTTTGGTTTTTTGACGTTCAGCCATTTCTTTTAACATCTGAATCTCTTTTTCATTTTTTGTTACACTTTGAATTGGCCATATAATCATAAAGTCAAATGCATAATCATCGTATTTTTCACTATTGCTTTTAGTGGTTAAATTATCAAAGAAAATTGTAAGATTTGATAACTTCATTCCTTGTCCATATTTTTTCGGTACGTTAACTTTATAGAGTTCGGCCCAACGGAAGAAGCTCTCCATTCCATCTTTTGTTGTATGAATTAAATTAATCAGCCCTTTCAAGTTTCCATGAGCATTCAAGGCCTTAAGAAGAGCCTGATGTTTTTCCTTGTCAGCAATACCTCTTAGCAATAATGTTTTTTCTGTTTCATTGCTTAAAAAATCAATAATCTGATCATATGCATTCTTTACATCGGACATATTTTATCCTCCACTTCACTAAATAGGCTCAAACAAACTAAATTTCGAACTCTTCCGTATAGCTAATCGTTGGTCCTATACCGGTTCTATCAACATATTTTCCTTTTAAATTCTCATACTCTAATCCTGCTTTAAGCAAAAATTCTTCGTTTTGAACTGAGGGAATTGCAAGAGTAATATCTACTTTATACTTTCCTTTATCGAAGCCAATACCTTTCTTTCCAAGTTTACCAAAATCAAATATTCCATTTTCCACTAATGATTTATTCTGTGCTAATAGTAAGCCTTTAGAATTTCTCAAAGATATCATTAATGATGCTTTATCAAAAAGATTAGTCGTTCCTCTTATATTCAATGTATTGTCGATGTTTTGAGAAATATCAAGATTAAAGGTAACATCCAAACCATCCGGGTTTAGTGGTATTGTTTGTTTATACTGATATTCTTGTCTTTTTATTTTTTCGGGATCAATTTTATTGTACTCGTCCTCTGAAAGATTAATGGTTTTTTTCCAATACATAGCTTGTTCCTTTATTCTATTAAAATGCAACTTAGCATCTCTAAAACAATTTGAAATCAGGTATCTTTTAGTATGTGAATTTAATTCTTCCTTTTTCACCCACAAGACTATGTTATCCAAATGTAACGCCACTTCTTGAAAACTGTTCAAGTATTTGTCAAACTCATTATTTCTCGAGTGGCCATAATCACCAAACTTTAGAAATAACTTAGTGATATCTCCTGCATTATCAATAGCATACTCTTCTAAGTCCTTCATATTTCCACTCTCAAAGGCATTTAACATAAACTTATAGTGAGGTTCAAATTTTTCAAATGTTTTCATATTTTGAGTATAAAGAATTTTATCATCTGTAAAGGAATATTCATCATAATAATCTGCCAGTGTACTGTAGGACTTTTCAAAGCGCCAAATATACCCTAATTCATCCATATCTCCAATAAGATGTGGCTTGCATCTAGGGTCTAAGGATTCTCTAATCCATTGCCCTCTTATCATCCAGTTTCGCATAATATAATCGTCGCCATTTTTTGCAATATACACCCAAACAACATCGTTTGCACTTTTATATTGATCAATAATCTGAATTCCAATATTTTTTATTTCTTCAATGCGCAAAACTTTATTTAATACTGCTACTATAGAACAGCGTCTAGCACCTGAATTAGACATGTCTTTTACTTCAAGAATGCTATATGTACCCTCCAGATCAAAATCTACTTTTTTATATTTTTCCTTCAAATAATCAGCAACCGACGGTAACTCAGGATATATTGTTGTCTCATTAATATTATACTTTTCATCCAGCTCTTTTTTTACTGCTTGTTTATGTTCAAAAGGAATCCTTATAACCATTGTTGGTTCAATTGAATTAAGAGGTAATACAGTTTTTTTTATCTCTCTACCTATTATTTCATTACCACAGATTGCAAAAGTCCCTTTCTGGCAGAATAGTCTTTCGTTTGATTTTTGAAGTTCTACGGAGTGCTTTATAAATGCTCCTTTTGAAGCAAATTCTAATATTTCATCTTCTGTTATATTTTCTGAATAGCGTTCTATATAGGAACTTTTTATCACATCAATTTTAAGTGATTTTAATGTTGCAAGATGTGACAACAGCTTAACTCTCTTATCATTTAAGGAATGCTCTGGTTGAACAAATACATATACGTTCCCATGTGATTTACAGTCCACTTTTTGGACAGCGAAAAAGAGTGCTATTAAAGGATCAATTGTCAAATCTACTAGTCTCGTTGGAATTCCATAATGTTGCATTTTCGATAAGCACTCAATTGGAGAAGTTAAGCCATCAAACTCCATAGTTCTCATTTTTATAGCTTCCGTGTAGATAGAGCTTTCATTCATTGTATAACCTACATCTCTGGAAACACTCGATGTGATATTTTTATATTTTTCTGACTGTCCTCTATAAAATACATTATTATAAATATCGTAGCGCGATAGCTTTTTTAAATAATCTTCAACAGTATTAGCTTGCTCCATTTAATCATTCACCCCTATCCAGACTTATAATATTAATAGTTCTTCACTACCTT
>JAAYTS010000333.1 GCA_012517995.1 Clostridium sp. | reverse complement strand
TCTTAAAGATAATAAGCCTGCTTATATTGTGCTGAAATACGATGAAAAGGACATAATTGCTGATAATGTCGCAGACAAGCATGCTAACTATACACTTCAGGAAGCTATGAAGATAGTGCTATCAGAGGTTGAAAACAAAACGATGCATGCTGCTGAACTTGCCGATGAGATATATAGGCGAAGGTTGTATTTAAAAAAAGATGGCAGTAAGGCGGAATATACCCAAATAAGGGCAAGGTGTGGGCATTACCCGGATATGTTTGAAGCATTGCCAGGAAACTACATTAAATTGAAGGGGGAGTAAATATGGCTACTTATAAAGAGACACAAGAGTATTGGACTATTATCATAAAGGGGTTATTTGGGGATAAATTTGGAGCCTGATAAATTTGGAGCCTGAAAATAGGTAGGGTTGAGGAAACAGGATTGATGTTTCAGCTTATGAAACTTTGCGAGTACACGAGGTAGATGTTTTTCTTATTTTGGCTGGACATGATATAATATGATTAAAATTCCTGGAGCGATATAGTGATATAAGTGATATTTGGGGGTCTTAAGCTTGAATTCAGAAATCATTCTTGATACAAAGCTTATCGGGAGAATTGAGGGCAGGTTTTTCATACCATCTTACCAGCGAGGATACCGCTGGGGTCAAGAAGAAGTAAAAAGACTTCTTGATGATATCTATGCCAATGGTTCCAAAAATTATTGCCTGCAGCCATTGGTAGTGAAGAGACTTTCAGAGAAAGATGTTAGCGAGAAGGAACTGGAGGTGGACGAATGGTTTGAAGTGATAGATGGGCAGCAACGTCTGACGACACTTTATTTGATTTATGCTTATTTGTACAAAGAAAGCGGAGGTTTTTTCTTTAAAGAACCTGCATTTTTGTTGGTTTATGAAACCAGAAAAAAATCGGCAGACTTTCTGAAATCATTGGATATGACAATGAAGTGTGAAAACATCGACTTCTGGTTTATTTGTAATGCATATGAAACAATAAAATCATGGTTCGATTCAAAAGAAGACAAGCAGAATGCCATGATTAACATATACAAGTATTTAAGTGAAAACGTTAAGGTTATATGGTATGAAGTGGACAAAAATGAAGATGCCATTGCTTTGTTTACCCGTCTCAATATTGGGAAAATAAAACTTACCAATGCAGAACTTGTTAAAGCACTTTTCCTTAGCCAAGGCAGTGCTTCTAATATGACTACAGAAAAGCAGGAGGAAATTGCTCTTCAATGGGACAATATTGAAAGAGAACTGCAGAATGATACTTTATGGTACTTCCTTTCCAATTATACAAAAAAAGAATACCAGACCCGTATTGACCTGATATTGGACTTAATCGCTCAGAAGGATTCCGAAAATCGTGAAGAGTATTATACATTCTTCCATTTTGATGGACTCAGAAAAAAAGAAAGTCTGGATAATATTTGGCGTACTATCCAGCGAACATTCCTCAATTTGAAGGATTGGTTCGAGAATCATGAACTTTATCACAAAATTGGATATCTTATCGCTTCTGAATGTGTAAGTCTCCAGGAAATATACAAAACATCTTTAGATAAGACCAAGAATCAGTTTATAACAGAGTTAGATAATGCTATCAAGAAGAGTATCAATATATCTAATAATTATGCTGACCTGAGTTATGAAAAGGATGCCGATAGAAAGGATCTTTACAGACTTCTGTTACTCTTCAACATAGAGTCTGTTCGCCAGAACGGTGAGCAGACACAATGGTTCCCGTTCGATAAGTTTAAACTGCAGGAGTCCGGTAAAATTACATGGAGTCTTGAGCATATTCATGCGCAACAATCGGAAGGTTTAAGAACAGAAGCAAGCTGGCGTGAATGGCTGAGATTGCATCTGTCATCGATTAAATCATTATATGGTGAAGAAGCCCTAACGGCAGAGATTCAGACCCTTCTTGACAGGCCTAAATTTGAACGAATGGAATTCGAAACAGTTCAGAGCAAAGTTGTGCGTCGTTTGTCAGTTGAAGGAAACACAGAGTACTTGCATTCAATTGCCAATCTTGCTCTGCTTAATATGAGTGATAATGCAGCTTTAAGCAACTCAACCTTTGACGTTAAAAGGAATGTGATTATAGAGATGGACAAGAAGGGACAATACATTCCATTTTGTACAAAAATGGTGTTTTTAAAATACTATACACCTTCTAAAGACAATCAGCTACATTTTTGGGGACAGACAGACAGAATCGCTTATGTGAAGGCGATGAATACTGTCTTACAGAGTTATCTTGAAGAACCGATTCAGCATGAAATGGAGGATGTATAAAATGGCAACGAAATTGCATACATTTATGGATATATTCGATTCTGTTTTTGAAGTTGAAGGACAAGAGCCTGTAAAACTCGAAAAAATTATTATTCCTAAAATTCAACGAGACTATGCGCAAGGACGTAAAAATAGTGATATCAATCGTGTAAGGGAACGTTTTTTAGATTCTCTTCATGAGGCCATCATAAAGGAACCTATCACTCTGGATTTTGTTTATGGGGATATTAAGGATGGAGAAATGGTTCCTTTGGATGGCCAGCAGCGGCTGACTACACTGTTTCTTATTCATTGGTACGCAGCTAAAAAGGAACACATACCACCAGAGCATTATTCATTCCTGAAGAACTTCAGCTACAAGACTCGATACAGCGCACGTGAATTTTGTGCAGATCTGTTGAAATACGAACCGTCTTTTAAAATGAAGATTTCAGAAGAAATTATTAATCAGGTATGGTTTCCGTTGAATTGGAAGAAAGACCCCACCATATCATCTATGTTGGTGATGATTGATGCCATTGACGAAAAATTCAGGGATACTTCAAATATATGGGATAGGCTGAAAAACGGAGCAATTTCATTCTACTTTCTGCCAATCAAGGACATAGGACTCACGGATGAAATCTACATAAAAATGAATTCTCGAGGGAAACCATTGACTCAGTTCGAACATTTTAAGGCGGAGTTGGAAAGAGAACTTCGCTTGATTGACGATGAAATAGTAAAGCGCATTATCCACAAGATTGATTTGGATTGGACAGAGCTCCTTTGGAAATACAGAGGCGATGATAATATAATAGATGACGAGTTTTTGCGCTATTTCAAATTTGTTTGTGATGTAATATGCTATCATAACGGGGGAACGCCACAGGGAAGAAGTTATGATGAGTTCGATTTGCTAAAGATGTATTTTTCAAAACAATGTAATAAAGCAAAAGAAAATGTAGAATTATTGGAGCGATATTTTGATTGCTGGTGTTCACTAAAGCCAGAAACTCCTGGTGATTTTATTGCCAGATTTGTCTCTTATGGGCACGAACCCGGCAAAATCCAGATAGATACACGTTACCAGATAGACATTTTCAAAGACTGCCTTCGCACTTATGCGGATTCCACCGGACGACGCAGGACTTTCCCTTTAAATCGTATTGTTCTATTGTATGCTTTTACGAGCTTTCTTCTTAACAGGGACAGTATTACAGAAAATCAGTTCGCAAGAAGACTTCGCGTGATCAATAACTTGATACAGAATTCAGAAGATGAAATCAGTGATAGTGAAGCACGTGCCAGTGGAAACAGAATGCCAGCCATATTAGCTCAGGTGGATAAAATTATTAAGACCGGAAATATTGATGACTCAATCGATAATAATTTTTCAGTTGTTCAATTAGCTGAAGAAAAGGAGAAACTTATTTGGACTGATAAAAACCCTGATAAGGCAGAGAGCTTGTTTGAGTTGGAGGACCATACACTGCTTCAGGGTCAGATTGCTATTTTGGGACTTGAAAATGAGGATTTATTTAAAAAGTTCAAGGTATTGTTTGACTGTTCCTGGGATAAGGTCGATTGTGCGTTAATGGCCATGGGGTTTTATCCACAAAAAGAAAAAAATGGATGGAGATTTCAGTTTGGATCTAGCAATCCAAGAAATGTAAATACGTGGAGAAATCTTTTTCATAAAGGTGGTAACTACGAGTTCGATAATACTAAGAAAATTATGGTAGAACTGCTTTCCAAAGAAGGTAACATAAACGATGAGCTGTTGGATCAAATAGCAGCAGCGTACCTGAAAGAATGTGAGGATAAGGGCGAGTACGATTGGAGGTATTATTACATAAAGTATGAGCAATTCCGGCCGGGAAGCTATGGAAAGTATTCTAACACCAAGTATGCTGAAGCTCCTTACTTATTCTCTGTTATGCAAACCCAGTCAAAATGGTCTGAAAACACCTATATGCCGTATCTCAAAATAGCTGATGAGGCCCATCTGTCCAGAGACAGCATGGGCCAGAAATTAGTTTATGAGAATGCATTTATTGAATGTGAAAATGATGCCTATGTGATTAAAAAGAATGATACAGGGGAAGAACTTGAAAGGGTTTCCATTAATCAGAATGAAGCTGGAATCGATACTGAAGACCGTATCAAAAAGTTGAAGGATTATCTTGCTTCCAATCCTGATATTCTTCACGAAAATAGAAGTATCTCTTGTGTCTTTAGATAAAAATGAAAGGTGGTATATGTATGGGTGAATACATAAAAAAGAAGAAGGATATGGTATTCCAAAGTGTAGAATCATTACAGCAGGTTGTTAATGTTATCAACGAAGCAGCAGTAGCTGTTAATGATAAGACACGAACTGTAAGAGA
>JAAYTS010000090.1 GCA_012517995.1 Clostridium sp. | reverse complement strand
TTATCTTTATCTTTATCCTTATCTTTATCCTTATCCTTATCCTTTTTCTTATCTTTATCTTTATTGCTGCTGTTATCCTTCTCGTCTTTGGCATTATTAATGCTAATTCTGTCTTCTCTAATATTATCACTGCTGTTATTTATGTCTGTGTCATACCAAATATCTCTAAAATAGTTATTGCTGTTATTTCTGTCTTCCTGCTCTAAAAAGTCATAATGTCCTTCATAATCGTCGGAATCATTATTTTCACTGTCGTCACTGTCTTCGCCTCTATGAGGAGTGTTTCTGTAAGGTGCAAATGGGTCATGTTCCGGACAGTACTCATTAGGATATTCGTATATTTTATCCCCTACCGCTGCAAAATCACTTGGATTTGTAATAGGAACACGGCGTTTTACAAATACCTTTTCAGTTGTGGAAGATGGCGGACAATGGTAGGATGCCAAATATGGTCTTCCATGTTCATCTGTATGTGCTTCACAAACTTTTGCCTTTACGTGAACATCACATTCATCCTTAGGCTCAGTTCCTGCTATGAAAATTTCAGTTCTCACTGTAGAACCACGAGGGTCTTGAGAGCACAACTCAGATGCAAGTTTACCGGATTTTGTGCAAATGGTTTTTTTGACAATCCCCGGATGTTCTTCAAATTGTTTTACTTCCAAATTTTCGTGAACTTTTGCCATAACATCACGCCAAATTAAGTTGGCTCTTCCTTGTTCACTAGACTGTATACTGGTATTTTGGTCATATCCATACCATGTAGCTGCAACATAATATGGGGTGTATCCAACAAACCATTTGTCATAGTTGTTACTTGTAGTACCTGTTTTACCTGCTTGGGGCATTCCGCCTGAAAATCTAGCACCAGTACCTGTACCAGAAATCATTACGTCCTTTAGCATGTCAGTTATAATGTAGGCTGTGGATTCATCGTATACTATAGTGCTTTGAGGCTTATTTTCAAGCAAAATATTGCCATTCATGTCTAAAACCTTGGTGTAGGTAATAGGTTTATAGTAAAGACCCTTATTTGCAAAAGGAACATATGCTGCAGCCAGTTGAAGAGGATTTATACCTCTTTCTGGTCCTCCCAGGGCTATTGATAAATATCTTTCATTTGTTCTGTCAATTCCTGATTTTTTTAAATAATCAAGAGCTATATCAGGGGTTAGATATTCATCCCATATTCTTCCTGCGACTACATTATATGATTTTGTTAAAGCATATCTGGCAGTAGTTAGCCCGCTATATCTTCTATCGTAGTTATTAGGATACCTTTCACTTCTGTTGTTAGGGTTAAGATACACTGGGGCATCATCTATAACTGTTGCAGCAGTTATTTTTCTTTCATTAATTGCAGGACCGTATACAACAGGTGTTTTGAAAGTAGAACCTGGTTGTCTTTCAACTTGTGAACTTGAAGCCCTGTTTAATGGTGAACCTATTTTTTCACCTGCACCACCGTAGAGTGCTTTAACATGACCGTTTGTTGGGTCTATAATAACCATAGCAGCTTGTGGTGGCATGGATGTTTTAGTATTTACTTTTGTAAAGTATTCTTCATTAAGAAATACTTCATCCATTGCCTGTTGGATTTGGAGGTCTTGCGTGGTATATATTTTTACTCCGCCATTATAAATAGTGTCATAGGCTTCATCACGGGTATATCCTGCATCCATAAGATCATTCATAACATCAATAACAACCTGGTCCACAAAATATGATTGATTTGTAATCACATCAGCTGAACGTCTGTTATAATCTGCATATTGGAGGTTTTCATTTATTGCCTGTTGATATTCTGATTCAGTTATGTACTCAAGTTCTTTCATTACCCCCAATATTACTTCTTGACGTTTTTTAATATTTTCTCTCCCGTTTGTTGTAAATGGGTCGTAGTATGCAGGACTTTGAGTAATACCAGCTAAAATTGCACATTCTGCAAGGGTAAGATCACTTACATCTTTATCAAAATATGTTTTAGATGCAGATTGAACTCCATAACAGTTTTGTGCCAGAAAAACTATGTTTAAGTATAATTCTAGTATCTGGTCTTTACTTAAATTGCGTTCTAAATGTAAGGCTATCCACCATTCCTGTACTTTACGTTCTACAGAACGTTCATCTCTTCTTGTAATGTTTTTGATAACCTGCTGAGTAATTGTACTACCTCCATGAGCACCTCCAGATGTTATGGCGCTGGCTATTCTCCTTAAGTCTATACCTGGATGCTCATAAAAACGTCTGTCTTCAATAGCAATAAAAGCATTTTTAAGATTTTTAGGGATGTCCTTAAGGTCTACCATATCTCTGTTTTTTGATCCCTGCAAAGGTATAATCATTTCATCATTGCAGTCATAGACATAGGATGTGAAACCGTCCAAAGTCAATTTGTCAGGAGTTAATTTTTCTGCATTTTTAATATATGCAAAAACTGCACCTCCTGCAAGTCCAGCCAATGCAAATGAAATGGTCAGACAGATTATTAATAGCATTTTAATAACTAAAAAAGAAAATCTAAAAGCAAATTTAGCTACTTTTTTCTTTTGACTTTTACCTTTCTTAGGTTTAGTATTTCTAGATTTCATTAAGCTACTCTCCTTCATATTTTAAATTTCATAAGTTTTTGCATTAATAAATTAGTATTTTTTATAACTTATATTTATCTTAACTTTTTTATAACAATAATTATAACACAAAAGTAGCAAGGTTGAGAAGGAAAATGACTGTCATATTTTACAAAGAAAATATAGTGGATTATATTTAATGTTGAAAAAAGTCATAATATTGTATAAACTTAATAAATAAAGCAGGGCATAAAATAAAAGCCTAAAGGGGTGTTATAATGGAAATAAAGGTTGGCGAATTAATAAAGGCAAAAAGAGAAGAAAAAAAATATTCCCTTGTAGATTTTGCTCAAATTATTGGAATAACCCCAGGGTATCTTTCACAAATTGAAAATGGCCGCAAGAAAAACCCTAAATTAGAGATTTTATTAAAAATAGCAAAGGAACTTGACATTGATTTAAGTATGCTTTTAGGGTTAGAAAGTACAAATGAAAATTTAAGTTTAAAAATTCCACCTCTTTTAAAGCTTGTTTTAGCAAAAGAGAGAAATGTTAAAGTTTTAGAAAATAAAGATATATTAAAAAAAATATGCGATATTATAGACAAATCATTAGAGTGCAGGTATTTTATAGAAAGTGAAGAATTATACCAGCTGTTTTTAGAAGATATTTATATTCAAATTGAAACTATATTAAAAAGATATATAGCCTTTCAAGCTATCAACAAATCTTAATTATTTTTCACCAAATACCCCTTCATTATCATAGTATAACTGGTAAGGAGGGGTTTTTTATGAGAAAAAGAAAAACCAATCTCTATAATAGATTATGGTATGTTAAAAAAAACAGGAGAAAAACATATATATACATATTTCCTTTAATTATATTAACGGTACTTATTTTACTTTTTTTATATGTTGAAAATATAATGAAACCTGGTTTTTTAGAATTTTCAGATTATATGGTAAGGAGAATAATAAACAATTCTGTAGCTAAAGCAGTTAATGATAATTTCCCTGAAGAAATAAATTATGAGGAAATTGTAAAAATAAATAAAGATGAATTTGAAAAAATTAACTCCATACGGGTGGATGTAGGGAAGTTGAACAGGATATTTTCAAAAGTCACACTTAGCATCCAAGAAGAGTTAGATACATTAGGAGTTGAAGAAATTGGGATACCCATTGGAGTACTTGCAGGCAATTCAATTTTTTCTGCAAGAGGGCCTAGGATAAATGTTAAGGTAATGCCTGCAGGAGGTGTGGAAACAGATTTCAGATCAGAATTTACCAGTGCAGGAATTAACCAGACCAAACATCGGATATATTTTCTCGTTAAGACTAAAGTTAGTATAGCTGTGCCATTTATTAATGAAACCACCGAAGTAACAACAAGTATTCCAATAGCTGAAACAGTTATTGTAGGAGATGTACCCCGATATTATCTAAATTTTGAAAATATTGAAAATTAATTTTTATTAGAAGATGCAGAGCTGTCAGATTTTTTTCGAGGATTTTTACCACTTGATTGATTATTTTGTTTTTCTACCATTTTACACTTGCCTTCAAATATACTTCCTTCCGAAGTTATTAAGTTTTGTACAAAAATGTCACCATAGATTTCTGCTGTGGAAGTGGCATTTAATAAACCTTGTGCCTCGATATTTCCTTGTACTTTGCCAGAAAGAAAAATATTCTTTGTATAAACATTACCAATGATTTCTGAGTCTTTTCCTATGTAGATATCTCCTTCTACCTTTATTTCTCCATTCACCTTTCCATCAATTCTGATTGTGCCCACAGTTTCAATATTGCCCTGAAAAGTTGTATTTTTACCTATAAGGGTATCAAATTTATCAGGGACTTTAACATCTTTTTTAAACACATTAAGACCTCCAATTTATATAATAAAATAAAAAACTAAAGCTTTGGCAAGTTTATCTAGGGTCTAAGTATTCCATAGGATCTACTGCAGTATCAAAAACCCTCACTTCAAAGTGTAAATGATTTCCGGTACTTCTTCCAGTACTTCCAATCTGAGCTATAACATCCCCTTTATTAACTGTTTCACCTTCACTAACAAGAAGACTTGAGCAATGGGCATAAAGGGTTGTTATACCACGACCGTGGTCAACTATTACAGTTTTGCCATAATTGCCGTGCCAGTCTGATAAAATTACCTTTCCACTTGCAGATGCTTTAATTTCGCGTCCGTAGGGAGCGGATATATCAATTCCGTAATGAAATTTTCTTGTAAAACTAATAGGATCCATTCTATATCCAAAACCTGAAGAAATGCTGCCATTTGTAGGCCATAAAGTAGGAACAACATTCATATATTCTGTTAATTTTTCTTGAGTATCTTCTAAATCAGTTGTGATTTCAGCATCAGAATAATTTATTTTTTCCAGTTCTTCTAATATTGATTTAAGTTTGCTGGCACTTTCCACAAATTCTCGGTCATCTCGTCCTGTGGATCTGGTGGCAACAATGTCATTCATATTTTCTTCTATGTATTTATGTGTTAATTCCTTATATAGAGTTTTAAATTCTTCAGTTATTTTGCTTTGTTTAATTCTTTCTTGTTTTAGTTCATTTATTTCTATTTCATTTTCTTCTATTAAAAGCGCCTGCTGTTCAGTTAATTCATCTGCTAAAGCTATTTTTTCGCTCAAATACTTGTTTTCCCTTATAAGGGACGTAATGGTAAGGCTGGTGCATATAATAGCTGTAGCTATAATTGTCACAAGTCCGAGAAGTTTATACTTTACGGATGAAATTTTAAAAACTTTGATCTCATTTGTTGAATGTGGTACCAGCATAATGGACCAATACCGCTTTTCACGTTTTCTTTTCCTCATAACTACCGCCTTCTTTATATGTTATCTTTTATGTTATTATTATGCATTGCTAATTATTATACCATTGTATAATGATAAAAGTAAGTATTAATTTAAATTTTTTTTGTTAATATTTCCTCTATTATAGTATTTACAATAATTCAGCATTTAATTCAAGGGTATAATATTTAAAAGTTTATGTAAGAATTTGCGTACAAATAAAATTAGAGGTCTTGAAAAATGTAGATTATTGATGTAATATATAATTCACAAATGAATATATAGCGTGTGTATTTGCACGAAAGTGCTGGTGCAAAATTGCACCAAGGGAATACGGATGAGATTTCCGAGCTATCCCAATAACCGTGAAGCTGACGAAAGGGCAAAATGCCACTGCCATGAGCGGGAAGGCGCCCTGTAGGATGAAGCTAAGCCGGGAGACCTGCTTACACATTTGCCACTTGGGGGGTAGGGCGAGCTATTATTTATTGCTATTGTTAGGTTAGCATGAAATTTCCTTGCTCTCTGTTTCCAGGGAGCAATTTTAGTTACGCCTTCCATGTATTCATTTGAAATAATAGAAAGGGGATTTCCAAATATGAAATGCAAAAAGAGGTTGGTCTTGCTGCTTTGCATTCTTATGCTGGCGGCTGTTTTTACTGGGTGCGCAAAAACTGATGAAAATGCACCAAATGAAAATAATATGTCTAATGATGCTGTGACAGTAACTGATATGATGGGGCGTGAAATCACATTAGAAGAGCCAGTAACCAGAGTTGTTGCACTGACTCCTTCTGATTGTGAAATTTTATATGCTATTGGTGCAGGAGATGCGATGGTTGGGCGTGGGGAATACTGTGACTTTCCACCAGAAGTTTTAGATGTACCAGAAGTCCAGACGGGAGCTAATACAAATTTAGAACAGATTATAGCCCTAAAGCCACAGGTAGTGCTGATGGGCACCATGGGTCAGACAAAGGAACAAGTTGCAGCACTTGAGAGAGCAGGGATTAAAGTTGTGGCTTCCCAGGCAACAGATATTGAAGGAGTATATGCTTCCATTGAAATCATTGGAAAGCTGATGAACAAAGAAGAGAAGGCACAGGATGTCGTTAACTCAATGAAAGATATATTTAAAGAAGTTTCTAAAAAGGCGGAAGATATTAAAGGTAAAACTGTCTATTTTGAAGTTTCACCTTTAGAATTCGGACTGTGGACTGCAGGAAGCGGTACCTTCATGAATGAAATTGCAGAAATAATTGGTCTTGAAAACTGTTTTGCCGAAGTGGATGGCTGGGGAGAAATATCAGAAGAACAGGTACTAGAGCGCAATCCAGACTATATTGTTACCATTGCCATGTACTTTGGAGAAGGACCTACACCAAAAGAAGAGATTATCAGCCGGACAGGCTGGGAAGACGTGACCGCTGTTAAAAATAAGGCAATATTAAATCTTCAGAATAATGAGCTTTCCCGCCCAGTACCACGCCTTGCTGAAGGTGCAAAAATGCTATATGATTTTCTCAACAGTTTAGAAGAGTAGTGGATGGCTGTATAAGATAATTACATAACTGAATTGGGGGAGTTAAGTGAGTAATAAAAAAGAGAGTTTTGGCATTTTAGAATATATAATATTTATAGGTGTAGTATTTTTTACTTTTGCACTTTGTGTTTCTGTGGGGAGTGTCACTATCCCCATAAGAGACACTATAACCACTATATGGAATTTCCTTTGGGGCATTCCTATTCCAGATACTATAGCAATGCCATCTATTATCCTGTCTGTCAGGTTGCCCAGGGTAATTTGCGTTGCACTTACTGGAGCATCTCTCTCCATTTGCGGTGGAGCTATGCAGGGGCTGTTGCGAAATCCTCTGGCAGATGGTTCAACTCTTGGTGTGTCATCTGGAGCGTCACTAGGTGCCGTAATTGCAATAGCCTTTGGCATCAGAATGCCTTCTTTTCCTTTTACAGGTACTATGGTAATGGCTATAATATTTGCTTTTTTATCCCTCATTATAATTCTTACTCTTTCTTACAAAATGGATTTTTCTCTGTCCACCAATACAATTATTCTTATTGGTGTGATATATTCCATGTTTGTTTCTAGCGTATTGTCCCTTATCACTACTTTTGCATCAGACAGGGTTAAGCAAATTACCTTTTGGCTAATGGGAAGCCTGTCTGGCAGCAGTTATGAAAATGCCCTGGTGCTTTTCATAGCTTTGGTGATATTTGGCATGATTATTCTTTTGCATGCAAGGGAATTAAATGCTTTTGCCATTGGTGAAGAAAATGCACGGCATATAGGGGTAAATGTCAAGAGGGTGAAATTTATCATTATGATTGCTGTTTCTGGACTTATAGGTGTGTGTGTATCCATAGGTGGTACAATAGGATTTGTTGGCTTAGTTGTACCCCACATGGTGCGTATGCTTACAGGGCCAAACCACAAAAGGCTGCTTCCTGCCTCTTTGTTTGGAGGAGCAACTTTTCTTATGCTTGCAGACCTTATTGCACGTATATTGCTAAACCCTTTAGAACTGCCCATTGGAGTGGTTACCTCCTTTATAGGTGCAATATTATTCATCTACATATTTTATAGTTCAAGGAGGAAGAGCCATGCTTGAGGTAAAGAATTTAACAGTTCGGTATGGAAAGCTTACAATTGTTAACAATGTCAGTTTCTCTGTTAAAGAAGGGCAATGGCTTATGATTGTAGGACCTAATGGGGCAGGAAAAAGCACTATAATAAATGCCATTTCACAAGGTGTACCCTATACAGGGGATGTGTATTTTGCTGACAAAAATATTAAAAAATATAAAGCCCATGACAGGGCAAAAATCATTGGTGTTTTGGCACAAAAGAATTTTGTCAATTATTCTTTTACAGTACAGGAGGTTGTCAGGTTAGGACGGTATTGCTATGCGCCAGGCATATTCTCACGTCCTAATAAAGATGATGAGGAACATATTTTAAAAGCCATTGAAATGACAGGACTAAGTTCTCTGCTTCACCAGCCAGTTTTAACCCTTTCAGGCGGGGAACTGCAGAGAGTTTTTCTAGCCCAGCTTTTTGCTCAAAATCCTAAGATTCTTATGCTGGACGAACCCAGCAACCACTTGGATCTTTTGTATCAAAAGCAGACCTTTGAATTGATACAAGAGTGGTTAAAAACTCCGGGACGTGCAGTTATATCAGTGGTGCATGATTTAAGCCTTGCTAAGGCATATGGCAAACAAGCATTGTTGCTTCATAAGGGAAAGGCTAAAGGTTTAGGTTCAATTCATCAGGTGCTGACAGGAAAAAATCTTAATACAGTGTATTCTATGGATGTTTGTGCATGGATGCGCAGTAAGTTAGAACAATGGGAATAATTGTTGTTAATTAATAATAGGGGTTTAGCCGATTATTAATTATATAGGACAATAAATCCATTCAATTAATGCTTTTGTTTTAGTTTGCTTTTTTATGTGTACCTTGCTATAATTAAACCATATTTCCTTTTAATTTTGTAGTATTTGGAGGAGTTAATATTGATTGAAAAATTACTTGATAAACTAAGAAAGTACAAGTTCTTTTCTGATATGCTGACACCAGAAACTTTTTCGCAAATGAAGAGATATGTAATTATAGGCTTTACAGGATTTGCTATTGAATATTTTTTGTTTAATATATTTAATGAACTTATATTTGTAAAATTTCCTCCAGGCGGTTATATAACTGCAAAAGAAATTGCAGAAAAATTCATTAAGGACACTTTCGAAAGAGTTACATATAGATATTTGCTTGCTAATGCCATTGCATATGTAGTTGCATTTTGGTTTAACTTTCTTCTCAACAGATTCTGGTCTTTCAAATCAAAGGTTAATATTTTTAAGCAATTGAGACAATATAGTGCTTTATTTATATTTAATTTAATTGTAGCCAGTGCATTATTATACTTTTTGAGTGATAAAATCGGAATTATGCCTAAGATTTCTAAAGTATTGGTTATGGGAATGTTAGTGTGCTGGAATTTCGTTCTTTATAAGAAGGTTATTTATAAATAAAGAAAACACGGTAGACTAATTGCCTACCGTGTTAATAAAAATATTTTTATTTATTTCATAGGGATTGAATCAATAATTTCAAGAAGATATCTTGATAAAATAATAGCATCTCTTGTATCTATTATACCGTCACAATTCACATCAGCAGCATCGATATTAATATTATCAACAGGTATTTCAAGAATTACCCTGGTTAATAACATATAGTCTACGGAATTTACTAAACCATCACTATTAATATCGCCGTAAGCAATATCATTTTCATCACCATCAGTAGGCTGAGTTGTTGGTGGTGGTGTAGGTGTATGTGGTGGAGGAGTAATAGGTGGATTATCCATACCATAATATTCTCCTAAGGAAATACCGTTTTTACCAAGGGGCACTCTGTGGTCAAGTCCAATAAATCTACCTTTAGAGTCCTGCCATAATGCCTTTTTAAGCAATCCGTATTTTGCTTCATCCCATGTAGACCAATCATTTCCTACTAAACCACCTGTATCACCAGAGTTAGGGTTTATACACCAAAATGTATGGTGGAAACGATGTTCAACTATATAATCTCTTAGTATAGTCATCCATTTTTCGTTCTTTCCTCCGTCCATATGTCCACCCCACTCACCAATAAAAAGTGGTGCAATTCCTTCGTGGTGAATATATGCCCATGTGTCATACATATAGTCATCTTCTAAAGTTTTAAGAGTAAAATCTTTATCAAACCAAGGCTGTGCATAAACTGAAGGTCCATATTCGTGTGGTGAATAGACAATTTGACTATTTAGAGGTCCTAAATCAATAGGATAATCTCTAACACCACGTAAGTTTCCACCCCACCATCCAGGATGATATGGAGCAGCATCTCCTGAGGCACCAAAAACGTCAGGATCATCGTATGTAAAACCTAGCTCAGTCTTAGGATATTGTTCGATACCTTCAATCATTATTAACATATTTGGGTTTACATCTAATATGGCTTTTGCACATGTTTCAGCAGCATGTTTCCAGTTGTTTTCACGGGTAGAATCATCCCATATTGCCATATCATCAGGAACAGGACCTGTATAACCACGTTTTCCATGAGGTTCGTTTTTTAGGTCCATTGCAATTATTGTATCATCATTTTTATACTTGTCAGTTAACCAAACTAAAGTGTCAATCCACTTTTTGGTGGTGATCATACCTGCAGTTTCGGTTTCCAGTCCATACCATAAGTTATAAACGTGACCAGAGTTGTCAGCATGGGGGCTGTGAATATCAATCATAACCTTTATACCCAACTCTTTACAATACCCCATTATAATGTCGAAAATTTCCATACTGTTTTTAGGTCCATCTGTTTCAGGGTCGTAAAAATCAGGATTACAAACATGATATGGTGGATTGTTACTTGCAGTAACACTTGAAACAGGGTTTGGCTTTCCAGTCATCCAGCTATATAAAAGCTCAGTGGAGATAGGAATTCTAAGAAGATTAATACCTCTATCAGCTACATCGCATAAAATGTCATAAACATCATACCAAGCACCGTGAAAAACATTTTCACTACAATTAAAACCAAACCAGTTAGCACCAGTTAGCCACACTTCATTCCCATACATGTCGTAAATTTTGTTGCCTGATACATGCAGCCAGTCATCGTTCCAGTGATCAACGGTACTTGCATCTGCTTTCATAAAATTTACTGGCAAAGAAGCAAAAAGAGTAACCAGTATTATGGACAATGCAAGTCCTACAACAAATTTTTTCATAAACATACTTCCCCCTTAAAAAAATATATATAATTCATGCATATTAATGCTTGAATTATTTACAATAACCTTCTACTTATAATTTTATAGAAAAGTATGGTTTAAATCAAGTTAAAACGCAAAAATGTAATAATGAATGGTATTTTTAGCGAAGAGATTCAATGTCTTTATCAAAAAGCATGTAGTACTGTAAAAGTCTGTATTCATTTATTTTTTCTGTTTGGTATTGGTTTAATTCCTCTGTAAATATACCGTCCCGAGTTTTGTAAAATCTGTTAGTCATAACCGGGAACTCTTCTCTAAGTTCTCTTAAGTATTGAAAATATTCAGTGTCATTTAAGCCAATATAATCAAAAAGCTCTAATGCCATGTAGTGAACACTTATATATGGTGCTTCACCTACAAAGGGAATTTTACCCTGATCTTTTAACAAGTCTTTTGCAAGGTTGTTGCTCCAGATAAAATAAGGTGTCTCGTAAGTGTTTAAGTATGCTTCCAAATCCTCCGATGTTCCAATATTGTAATTCATGGCTTTATAGCCAGAAAAATTTTCACCCAGTAAGGGAAGATGATCTGAAAAATACAATAGAACCACAGGTTCATTTACTTTTTCCAGTTCTTCAATCAAGTAGCCTAAGGCTTTGTCACAGCTCATAAGTCCATTGGCGTAATTATTTACTATATGATAATATTCACTATCTACACTTTCTTTTTTTATAATTTCAGGATTACCCATATCATAATTTGCATAGGGACCATGATTTTCAATAGTTACAGTAAAATTGAAATAGGGACTGTCTGGATAAATATTTAGATGGTTATTAAAATCATCCAAAAGAAATTTAAATGTATCCATATCAGATACATAATAAGTGTTTTCCCTGTCAATATCCATATCATCTATAAAAAATATATTTTGAAATCCTAAATAATCGTATACATTATATCTATTGTAGAACCAAGGGAAACCAGGGTGAAAACCTACTGTTTTATAACCTTTTGATTCTAGTATCCATGGAAGTGCATAGGTGTCTTTGCGGATTAAATTAATATAAGGATTTGCAAAACCACTAAGTGTAGTTTTTGAATGTCCTGTTAAAAAGGAAAATTCACTGTCTGAAGTACCTCCGCCAAAGATAGTGGTAACAATTTTACCATAATAAGATTTAGCAGTGATTTTGTTAAAATTTTCTAATGGGTTGTAGCCATTATTAAATTCAATTTGTTCCACTTTATCTATATCCCAGAATGCTTCGCTCATTATGGCAATAATATGAGGAAGCTTGACATTGTCTTCTTTTTCTGCATTGTATTTAAAAAGTATATTTTCACAATCTGAAGGAGAATACTCTTCAGGTACAGGCAAATCAAAAGTATGGGTTTTAATTAAAAAGGAATAAATAAACCCTCTTGAATTTACCACATCTATTTGGGAATATTGTGAACCGTATATTTTAAATTTATTGTAAAATGATGTGTTGCTGTAGGCTGTGTTATATAAAAAGATAGACAACACCACTGTCAATAAAACTCCAATGCTTCTAGGAAGTAATTTCATTGGTTTGGATTTTATGCACAAAAACAAAAACAATGAAAAAAGAACAAAAAGTGCTATTAATGCATATAACTTAGCATTAAATGGCAGCTGAGACAAATTAATAACTTTTGTAGATTCGTTTCCAAGGTATATATCAGCTGGCACAAAGGGTTCGTGACGAAGGCGTATTTTAAACCGATTTATAAAATAAAAAATTAAAAAGGGTGTTCCCCCAAAAAAGAAAGATGTCCAAAGTCTTGAAGTTATAAAGAAAATAAATAACATAAACAGAGTTATAGGTAATGTATTCATAATTAACAAAATTGGGGATTTTATAAATCTCCATACAACTACTAAAGAAAAAACAGAGGAAATTTGAACTCCCACAATTGATAAAACAAAGGAAAAAGCCACTATTGCTAAAATATTAGTATAATTTTTACTTATGTATATTTTTCTCATTGTCATATCTCCTTCTAATACTTCCAATTTAAACTATGGTACTTTTTACAAAACACTAGCTTAACTTTATAGAAGTTTATCAAAATAGCCATGATATTTCAAGCTGTAATATATGTTTTTTTTAAAATAATTATCCCTTTTATAAAAGTACAAAAATTTACTACATATCTTATTTTAACTCTATTGCCGTAAAGCAAAAAAGGTGTTATTATACTATTATTCGCAAGATAATCACAAATATTTGATGGCATTTGCAAAATAAGTGTGATTTTTACAATCTACTAAGTTTAAACTACAAATACTTTTAAAAATTAATGTTTTAAAATATATGGAGGTTATAGATGAGATGAGAAAAACAAAAATAATTTGCACATTAGGTCCAGCTGTAGACAATGAAGAAATGTTGAAAAAACTTATGTTAAAGGGTATGGATGTAGCCAGGCTAAACTTTTCACATGGAAGCCATGGAGAACATAAAGAAAGAGTTGAACGCTTCAAAAAAGTAAGGGATTCTTTAGATCTTCCTATTCCACTTCTTATTGATACAAAAGGTCCAGAAATCAGGCTTGGGAAATTTAAAGATGGTGAAGTGAAATTAAAAAAAGACGATAAATTTGTACTTTTAAACGAAGATAAAATAGGAGACAAAAAAGAAGTATCTATATCTTACAAAGACTTGTACAAAGATGTAAAAGAAGGCAGCAGTATTTTGATAAATGATGGGCTTGTTGAACTTGTAGTTGAAAAAATAAAAGATAAAGACATACACTGCAAGGTAGTTAATGGAGGTGTTATAGGCGATAATAAAGGTGTAAATGTTCCAGGTGTAGATTTATTTCTTCCGCCACTTACCGAAAAAGATATTGAAGATATTAAATTTGCTATAGAAAATGAATTTGACTTTGTAGCAGCATCTTTTGTAAGAAAAGCATCTGATGTTATAGAAATTAAGAAGGTTCTTGAAGAAAATAAAGGACAGGGTATAAAAGTCATTGCAAAGATTGAAAACCAGGAAGCAATTGAAAATGCAGATGAAATAATAGAAGTTTCAGATGGAATTATGATAGCCCGTGGTGATTTAGGAGTTGAGATACCTGTTGAAGAAGTTCCCATAGTACAAAAAATGCTTATAGAAAAATGCTATAAAAATGGAAAGCCTGTTATTACTGCTACTCAAATGCTAGATTCAATGATTCGAAATCCACGCCCCACAAGGGCAGAAGCTAGTGATATTGCAAATGCTATTTATGATGGTACAAGTGTAATTATGTTATCAGGAGAAACAGCTATAGGAAAATATCCTATTGAGACCCTTGAAACCATGTCAAAAATAGCACAAAAAGCAGAGATGTCCATTGATTATTGGGAAAGATTCTCAAAAATGCAGTATGAGGTGAATCCAAGTGTTACAAATGCCCTAAGCCATGCAACTTGCACAACTGCTCAGGACTTAAAAGCTTCTGCAATTATTACAGTTACTCAGTCAGGGCGTACAGCCAGAATGATTTCAAGATTCAGACCTCAATGCCCAATAATTGCCACTACAGTATCCCCAAGGGTAAGAAGGCAGCTTTCACTTTCATGGGGAGTGTATCCGTATTTAGTTCCAGAGGCATCCTGTACCGATGATATGTTTGATACGGGTGTAGAGAAAGCTTTAGAATCAAAAGTTGTTGATAATGGAGACCTTGTTGTTATAACTGCTGGAGTGCCAATTGGAGTAAGTGGTACAACAAACATGTTGAAAGTACATGTTGTAGGAAAGGTATTGGTTAGAGGAACTGGCATAGGCAAAAAGCCTGTTACAGGAGAAGTTTGTGTTGCAAAGACAATTGAAGAGGCAAAGGAACTTTTTGTTGATGGACAAGTACTGGTTCTGCCTTATACTAACGATGATGTAATAGAGATAATTAGAAAAGCCTCAGCCCTGGTTGTAGAAGAGGGAGGGCTGGCATCTCATACAGTAACCGTTGGAAGGGCTTTAGGAATACCTGTGCTTATAGGAACATATAATGCTACAAAAATACTTAAAAATGGTTCGGTGATAACGGTTGATCCAGATAAAGGAATAGTATATTATGGTTCCAATTAATTTTAAAAACAATTATTTCTAAGTAGAAATTGTGAAAAACCAAAGTAGTACACAAAAAAGCCTACGATTCATCTAAAAAGAAATCGTAGGCTTATGTTATTATTTACTTGTATGGGTCTATTGTTTGAATAGTTCCGTCATCGTTATATTTTATTTCTGTAAATTTTACGCAACGTCTGTTATCAGCACCACCAGACAAAGAACTGTCATGGTAAAATAAGTACCACTTACCCTCAAATTCAACAATAGAATGATGAGTAGTCCATCCTATAACAGGGTTAAGTATTCTTCCCTTATATACAAATGGTCCTTTAGGACTTTTACTTATAGCGTATACGATATAGTGAGTAGTACCAGTAGAATATGAAAGGTAATAGTACCCATTATATTTATGCATCCATGGACCTTCAAAATACCTTCTGTCTTCATCACCTGCAAGTATAGGGTTGCCATCTTCATCAACAATGGATATTTCTTGAGGTTTTTCTTTAAAAGTAAGCATATCATCATTTAACTCAGCCACCATAGGACCTAAAGCAGGTTCATCTTTAGCGGGTTCTTTTCCATCAGGGTTATATTCTCCAGTTTGCCATTTTTCCAATTGTCCTCCCCAAAGACCACCAAAATACATATATGCTTTGTTGTCATCATCAATAAAAACAGCTGGGTCTATACTAAAACTACCTGGGATATAACTTTCTTGAGCTTTAAAAGGTCCTGCAGGGGATGAACTTGTTGCTACTCCAATTCTAAAAATATCATCCTTGTCCTTTGCGGGGAAATAGAAATAATAAGTATTATTTTTGAAAGCAGCATCAGGTGCCCACATTTGTTGTTTTGCCCAAGGTACATCTTTAATATGAAGCACTTGACCGTGGTCTACACAAGGAGAATCTATACTATCCATAGATAAAACATGATAATCCTCCATATTATATTGATCTCCAAGGTCATTTGACTCTCTTACTTCATCAAGGTCATGAGAAGGGTAAATATACAATTTACCATCAAATACGTGAGCAGAAGGGTCAGCCGTATAAATGTGGGTTACCAAAGGTTGATTTGGCTTGCTAGAATTTGCCATACTATCATCTCCTTTACTATTATACTTTATAATAAAAGCTGTACAACTTTTATTGTTTCAAAAGCGTACAGCTTTTATTATATCAATCAAAATTTAAGAATCAAGGTATAAGACAAAAAAGCTATATTAATTAGTGCATTAATCAGGGAATTGAACATTGCCCGGAACTATGTAAGCTTCTTCTGCAATCTCACCAGGTCCGGGGAGACTGTCAACTACATCAGTTAAAACATATCCTCTTATATCAGTAATTCTTATTTGAGGTGTTGTTGTATCTACGTTTTCATATAAAAAATGGTTCCAAAACATTTTTTTCATGTCATGCCATTGGCCATTTTGATATATTTCCATTTTTAAAACTGGATATTTGTGGTCTCTAACTTGAATTGCTATCCAAGATGGGGAAGTACCCTCTTTTATTCTGTATGAAACATTTTTATCAATAGGTGCAGCAACAATTCTCCATGAAATATCAATTCTTCCATCTGCCATATTTCCTATTTTATCAAAGGATGTTGGACAAAGGTCTAGTGCACCATCTCCTCCTTCTGGATATAAATCCGTTACAGATACAACAGTGCTTCCTTTTTCACCTGTTACTTCAAGATATGCTCCAGCTAATGCTGCTTCTACATCATAGATATTATAGTCATAAGGATTTAGTGCTGTTATTTCCATATCTAATGGAATAGGGTCAAGAAGGCAAGCACCTCCTGTATATCCTGAGCCAGTATATGTTGCGTAACTTGTGCGGACTTTATCCCAGTCTGGATAAGCTCCTACATTAACAGGTTCAGGAACTTCTTTTTTTGGGAATTTGTCAATTACATTGAGAATATACCGGGTTAAAATAACATAGTCATTGCTGTTTATTATCCCATCTCCATTTGTATCTGCACTCCATAGAAGATTTTTAACAGGTATATTATCAATAACCTCCAATAAAAATCTTTTTAATATTGTTGCGTCAATACTGTTAACAATGCCGTCTTCATTAAGATCTCCAACTAAGCCCTCTTCATCACATATGGATGTAAAACCAAATGTTTGAATTAAAATGATAATTAATAATAGGCATAAAAACTTTTTCATACTTAGATACCCCCCATAATATGTTTTTGTATAAAGTTGTTTTAATAATAATTCGCAATTATTAAAAAATTTGTTACCATGAAGTTTATTTATGGGGCTTAAATATAGTTAATTATGGGGGATTATTGGCATAGAAGGCAAAAATAATGAGGGGACAACTATGGTAAAAAACAGGCTATTTTTTGTGTCCCCAATATAAAATGTTTTTAATTAGGTTTTTACTTAGCATAATTATCTTTTAACAAGTTTATTTTTATAAGCTTTACTATACCCCAGGCAATTATTCCATAAACTAGCATTGCAATTAAAGATGCTGGTTCAAAAACCGACTGTACAGACAGACCAGTAGTTGTAAAAGATTCAAATATTCCTGAAAAAGGTGCAATAAAAATATTGGTTATAGAATATAAAAATATAACAAAGCCACTTATGGGATTTGCACCTAGAAGTTTAAAAATAAAACGAAATGCAAGCAAAACCTCTAAAACTCCAAGGGCATAATATATACCATGGCGACTTTTTAAATACCATAAGGGCATTTTGTAATCTTCATCTTCGTGTAATTTTTTAAATTTAAATTCATTATTATTTTCCTTTTTATGTGAGTTATCCATAGCATTACTCCTATAAACAATGATATATATTTATTATTATCAAAAATAATGTTGACTATAATTGATATTTATGGTAAGTTTAATTCTGTAACATAATGTCGAAAAAGAAAAGGAGAGGGTTATAATGAAATCTACTGGAATTGTAAGAAGAGTTGACGAATTAGGAAGGGTTGTTTTGCCAATTGAATTAAGGAGAAACATGGATATTAATGAAAAAGATGCATTGGAAATTTTTGTAGATGATGATACGATTATATTGAAAAAATACCAACCTGCAGACATTTTTACAGGAAGCATGGAAGATTTAATTGACTATAAAGGAAAAAAAGTTTCTAAGGCAACTATAATTGAGTTGGCAAAAGCTGCTGGTCTAGAAGTAAAATAAATTTTTGAAAAATTTCAGGAAATGCCACACAAGAAATTTACATATAAGTGCTGGCATTTCCTATATTTATAACACCTTAATTTAAAAAAATTTCTTTATTTATCACATTCTTCTTTTCTTTATATCTCCCCTTGATACATTTATTTAACTAAGGTAAAATGAGTTAGTGAATATAGAAATATATAGGAGTAATAATAGTGGAATTTATTGTTATTTTTGATCAGGTTTCAACACTTTTAGTTTTGTTATTGGTAGGATTTATAACAAAAAAGGTTGGGATTATTAACGATGTTGTAAATAAAAAATTATCAGAATTTTTGCTAATGGTAACATCACCTATGCTGATTTTTACGTCATTTTTGATGGATTATGAAGCAGAAAAGTTAACAAATGCTCTTTATGTTATAGGTTTAGGCACTGTTATGTTTATAATATCAATTATTGCTGCAGAAAAAATATTTTTCAAAAAGCAACCTAAGGCCAAAAGAGCAGTTATAAAATCTGCAATAGTATTTTCAAATTGTGGATTTATGGGTTTTCCACTTGTTGACAGCATATTTGGTCAGGAGGGAGTTTTTTATGCTTCCATGTATTTAGTTGTTTTTAATATAGTGATGTGGACATATGGAATGATGGTTTTTAGTGGGAAGGCTAATTTTAATATAAAAAAGATGTTAACCACTCCTGCAATGATAGCAGTGTATTTGGGGATTCCAATATTTTTATTTCAAATTAACATACCATTTCCAATTAAAAATGCAGCACAAATGATAGGAAACATGACAACTCCTTTGGCTATGATAATAATAGGAGCTATAATTGAAAGTGCTAATATAAAAAAGGCTTTATCAGATATACAAGTTTATATTTTGAGTATTATGCGACTGCTTATTATGCCGCTAATAGCATATTTTTTAATTTTGTTCATAGATATACCAAAGATAGCTTCTGACATATGTATTGTTGTACTAGCAATGCCAGCGTCAGTAAATGCTGCAGTTTTTGCAGAAAAATTTGAGGCTGAGCCACTTTTTGCTTCAAAAGTAGTGACGGTATCCACATTATTGTCTATACTTACAATTCCAATAATATTACGTTTACTATGAAGAAAAAAGTTAGCTAAACTTCTAAAATGGCAAGGAGGATTTTTGTGATAAATAACATAAAATTATCACCATTAATTAGCGATGGAATGGTTTTGCAAAGAAATGCAGAAGTTAAGATATGGGGGAAGGCCATACCTAATGAAAGTGTAACTTTGAATTTCAAAGATAAAATTTATAATGTAAAATCTGATAAAGATGGGTGTTGGGAAGTAGTATTAAATGATTTATCACCTGGTGGTCCTTATAAAATGATAATAAACTGTGGAACCGAGAAAAAAGAGATAAATGATATAATGGTTGGAGATGTATGGCTTTTAGGTGGTCAATCAAATATGGAATTACCTATTTTAAGGACTTTGGATTTGTATGAAGATGAAGTTAAAAATTTAAAAAACCCAAATATTCGTCATTTTATCGTACCTATTTCATATAACTTTCATGGACCTCAAGATGACATAAGGGAAGGTAATTGGATTTCGGTAAATCCTGAAGATATTTATGAATTTAGTGCTATAGGATATTTTTTTGCTAAAGTTATTAATGAAAAATATAATGTTCCCATAGGTCTAATTAGAACTGCAGTTGGGGGTACCCCTGCAGAGGCTTGGCTTAGTAAGGAAACAATAAGCAAATTTAAAAAATTTCACTCATCCTTAGATAAATGTAAAGATGACAATTATGTAAAAAACACAATAGAAATGGAAGAACGCAGGTACAATAAATGGCATATCCAGCTAAATAAAAAAGATAAAGGACTTAGTGAAAATTCCATGGCTTGGTTTAGTGAAGAATACGATGATAGCGGTTGGGATACCATTTATTTGCCTAAAAGTTTTGAAGGGACAGACCTTGAAGAAATAAAAGGTTCAATCTGGTTTCGAAAAGAGATATATTTAAATGAAGAGCCTACTAAAGAGAATGTGAAATTAATTCTTGGAACTTTAGTTGACGGGGATGAAACATATGTTAATGGTGTGATGGTTGGCGATACAGAATACCGTTATCCTCCACGGAGATATTCTTTTCCAGGGGAAATTTTAAAAAAAGGCAGAAACATTATAGCTGTACGGTTGATTGTTACACATAATATTGGTTCTTTTATTGAGGATATGCCGTATAAATTAGATCTAGGTGAGTATCAGATAGATTTAACTGGTCAGTGGAAATATTCCATTGGTGGAAGGATGGAAAAGCTTGAAGAATTTACATTTTTTCAATACAAACCTACCGGCGTATATAATGCTATGATTTATCCTTTGCGTAAATACAATATAAAAGGGATATTGTGGTATCAAGGAGAATCTAATACAGAGTATCCTTATGATTATACAGAAATATTTAAAGCAGTTATAGAAGATTGGAGAAATACTTGGAAGTCAGAAGAATTGCCTTTTTTATATGTTCAATTGACAAATTTTGAAGATCCAAGAGATGGTAATAGATGGTGTCATTTAAGGGAGAGACAGAGAAGGGTACTAGAAGTACCTAATACAGGAATGGTAGTGACAATTGATGTAGGAGAATATAATGAACTGCATCCTCAAAATAAAAAAGCTGTAGGTGAGAGACTTGCTCTTTGGGCAATGAATAAAGCCTATGGTGAAAATTTAGTTTGCAGCGGACCTCTTTATAAAAGCCATAAAACATGTGGAAATAAAATACAAATATTTTTTGATTATGTAGGAAGTGGTCTTGTATGTAAAGGTGATAAATTATGTGAATTTACCATATGCGGAAAAGAGGGAAAGTTTGTTGAAGCTGATGCTGTAATAGAGGGAGATACAGTGGTTGTCAGCAGCAGTAAAGTTGATAGCCCGGTGCATGTGAGATATGCCTGGTCTAACAACCCGGAAAGTGCAAACCTTTACAACAAGGAAGGATTGCCTGCATCACCTTTTACAACGGAGGAGCTTAAATAGGTTATTAGAGGAATGCAGTAACTACAACTTTAGTCATTTAAGAAGAGTAAAAAGGTATTTTTTAGAAGATAAATTAAATGTTTAAGTTTAGTGTTAATGGGTATAAATACACTCGGAGGTGTTAATTATATGGAGAAAATAAAAGAAATTTTAAAATTTGCAATGAAAATGGAAAAAGATGCGGAGAATTTCTACAATTACTACATGGATAAGGTAGAGTCAGAGTCTATAAGAAATATGTTTAGTGAATTAGCTCAAATGGAAAAAGAGCATTATGAAATATTAAAGGATAAATTTGACCAGTTAGAATTTAAGGAACCACCTTTGACAATTTCTTGGGTAGTTGATAATGCTTCTAAGGCGGTGGACCCTTCAATTATTCACATTAATTCCGATCTAATAGAAGATGATGAAAAAGAAATGTCAGATCTTTCAATAATAAGAATGGCATATCATATGGAAAACGATTTTGTAATGTTTTATAAAAATGCAGTAGCAGAAACAGAAGATACAGAAGCACAGAAATTTTTAAAAGAAATTATAAAATGGGAAGAAAGTCACAGGGATGCTTTTCAAAAAAAATATGAGGAACTTATAAAAAAACATTGGAAAGATATAACCAATGTTATATTTAATAAATAATTAGCTTGTATATGAATATAAAAAAAGTCCTCTATTTATAAAGAAGAGAGGGCTTTTTCTAATAGGTAACATATCGAAAATGTCAAAAATCATTAAAAATCCATAATGTTTTGGATATATTTCAGGTAGTCATTTTTAATGCAAAACATTATAATTATAGTATGCTTGATTAAATACACATGTAATTTGTAATAAATTTAAAATATTTATACATGTAAAATACATTAATATATCTATAAAGGCATTTAGTTTATTAGTGAACTATAGAATAAATAAAAAAGGATGATTAACATGGATAAAAAGAGAACGATAGCTGAAAAAATTTTTGATGCCCACAGGGTAGATATGCCCTTTCCAAACACTCATGTGCTAAAGCTTGATGCGGTATTTTGTCATGAAATTACTACGCCTATAGCTATAACTGATTTACAAAAAAGAGGTATGGACAGAGTTTTTGATGCTAGCAAAATTAAAGCAGTAATTGACCATGTGACCCCTGCAAAAGATAGTAAAACTGCCCAGCAAGGGAAGCTGCTTCGTGAATGGGCTAGAAGGCATGGTATTAAGGACTTTTTTGATATTGGACGCAATGGTGTATGTCATGCTTTGTTTCCTGAAAAGGGTTTTGTAAGACCTGGATATACAATAATAATGGGGGACTCCCATACTTGTACTCATGGAGCTTTTGGAGCTTTTGCTGCAGGAGTTGGAACTACAGAT
The DNA here is from genome assembly GCA_012517995.1 of Clostridium sp. GTDB lineage: Bacteria > Bacillota > Clostridia > Acetivibrionales > Acetivibrionaceae > Herbivorax. Next base: position 6,115 of record JAAYTS010000090.1, on the reverse strand, counting down.
TTAGAAGTTGGGATACTAAAAGGAGTATGTGCTTTCCGTTCTCCAAAAACTATAAAAATAGTGTTAAATGGAAAGCTAAGACCAGGTGTTTTTGCAAAAGATGTTATTCTCTTTATAATAAAAGAGCTGACTGTAAATGGTGCCACAAACAAGGTTATTGAGTTTACAGGTCCTATTATTGATGAAATGTCAATGGAGGCTAGAATGACTTTGTGCAATATGGCAATAGAAGCTGGTGGCACATGTGGAATTTGTTATCCAGATGCTACAACTGTAAATTATCTTTGGGATTTTATAAAAGATGAGTTTGAGACTAAAGAGGATGCATTAAAAGAATACTCTAAATGGATATCTGATGAAGGTGCTGAATATGAAAAAGTATATGAATACGATGTTTCAGATTTAGAACCAATGGTTACATTTGGTTATAAACCAGATCAAGTTAAAACAGTACGTGAGATGGAAGGAACAAAAGTTGACCAGATTTATATTGGAAGCTGTACAAATGGAAGAATTGAAGACCTTAGAGCTGCAGCACAAGTTCTAAAAGGTAAAAAAGTCAACGATAGTGTTCGTGGGATAGTAAGCCCTGCTACACCTGGTGTATACAATGCTGCACTTAAAGAAGGAATTATAGAGATTTTTCAGGATGCAGGTTTTTGTGTAACAAACCCTACTTGTGGTGCTTGCCTTGGCATGAGTAATGGTGTATTAGCCGATGGTGAAGTATGTGCATCTACCACAAATAGAAACTTTAATGGCCGTATGGGAAAAGGTGGAATGGTTCACTTAATGAGTCCTGCAACTGCTGCAGCAACAGCAATTAAAGGAAGTATTACTAATTCTGATTTATATAAATAAAAGGAGGGGCATAATGAAAACTTTTAGTGGAAAAGTATTGTTTTTAGATAGAGATGATATAAATACCGATGAAATAATTCCTGCAAAATATCTTACTGAGATTACAAAGGAAGCTTTAAAGCCATATCTTTTAGAAGATTTGAGACTTGAGGGTTTTGATGTAAATAAAGATATTGAAGGAAAATCAATTATTGTTACTAGAGCTAACTTTGGATGTGGTTCATCAAGGGAACATGCACCTTGGGCATTAGAAGTAAACGGCATTAATGTTGTAATTGCCGAAAGCTTTGCAAGAATATTTAGGCAAAACATGTACAACTGTGGCATGTTTGCAATTGAACTGCCAAAAGAAAAAATTGACTACCTTTTTGACACTTATAAAGATAAAGATACTTTAATAGAAATTGATGTGGATAATGACAAAATCATTGTTTCATCAGGTGATAAATCTGAAGAAATTGATTTTGCTGTTGGGGAATTTGACAAAACCCTGATAAAAGAAGGCGGTTGGGTAGGTTACGCGGATAAACATTATTAATCATTATTAATTAGGATGTATTAATTAATTAGGATATATTAATTAGCCCGTCAAGGTATTATTCGGCGGGCTTTTTAAATTTTTACCAGTAACTCTTTCCTTTGTATCATTTCATCAACATTTTCTATATAAAGCTCTACACTTTTTACATTAAATGATCTTTTTACACTATTATCATTTGGGGAAACTACTTTAGTTATCCCACCAGCACCAAGGGCAATTATAGATTGTTTTTCTTCCATAATTTGAATGTTATATATACTTTCAAAACCTTTTTTGCAATATCCAACATTTTCAAGATTATCAGCCATGTGTTTTTGTCTGTATAAATAATAGGGATGCATTTTCATTTCTTTAGCATATTTAGATGCTAAATCTATCATTAAAGAAGCCTCTTTATTTGGGGTAAAATCAATAACTCTATCATTTTCTGTAAGTTTTGATGCTCTTTTAACTGCCATTGTGTGAAGGGTAAAGCTTTCAGGATTAAGGGTTTTAATGTAATCCATTGTATTTTTAAAATCCTTTATATTTTCACCTGGAAGGCCGGCTATTACGTCCATATTAATATTTCTAAAACCCATTTCCCTTGCCATGTAGAAGCAGTCAATTATATCTTGTGAAGTGTGTTTTCTACCAATTAATTTGAGAGTTTCATCCTTCATAGTCTGGGGGTTTATGCTTATGCGGTTTACATTAAAGTTTTTAATTAAAGAAAGTTTTTCTTTAGAAATTGTGTCAGGCCTACCAGCTTCTAAAGTATATTCACATATACTATCTAAATCAAAAGTTTTTTCTATTTCATTTAAAAGTTCTTCTAAGTTTTTTTCATCAATTGAAGTGGGGGTACCCCCTCCAATATAAATATTTTGAATTTGATACCCTTTTTCTTTTATTATTTCTTGTACTCCTCTAATTTCGGTTTTTAAAGCTTTTATATAGTAAGAGACATAATCTTTGTACTTATCAATTGAATTAGAAGTAAAGGAACAGTATAAACATCTTGATTTACAAAAAGGTATTCCAATGTAGATGCTTATCATATGAGGTTTTGTGTTATCAAGAATTTCCTTTTCCCTTTTTGCAACATCAAAGAGAAGCTGAAGTTTTTCCCTTGATACAAAATAATATTTTTCAAGTATCTCTTCTATTTTCTCATAATTAAGTCCTTGGATTAAAAGTTTGTGCACAAGTTTTACAGGTCTTATGCCAGTTAAAAAGCCCCAGGGAAACTTTTTGTCTGTATATTTTGACAGTGCAATGTACAGTTCTCTTTTTACTTCTCTTTTTAAAGTTTTTTCTTTAGGTTCATCTAAATAAGAAAAAGGCTTAAACTGATGAATATTTTTGTAACAGCAAAAACCATTATCTAAAATAATGGTTTTAATCTCAAACTCTGTATCCTTCTTTTTAAGCTCTGTATATATTGCAATTCCCTTTTTAACTTGAAAAGCTAATTTTTCTTTTACAATAACATTTTCAAAAAATAATTTTACAACATCTTTTACCTGATATAGATACTCATGTCCTTTAAGTTGTACAAAAATCATTTTTGCCTCCTAAATGCAGATAAAAAAATAAAAATATAAGCCAATTATAAAACAAGCATAGTACAATTATTTTCATCAGTCAACAAGCTTTTAAAATTGATTTAAAAACCAACTAAAAAGAAAGGTGGTTGTTGCCCTTGAAGTTATTTTAACTCTCGTGTAGAATTAACATATATCATAAAAATAGCTGCAAAAAATAAATCAGTTTTGATGGAATAAAAGTCAAAACTAAAAGGAAAGTACCTTGTTATAAAATAAAGGAGGTCAAAAAATGAACAATATGCCTAAGGTTAAAATTGGTATCGTAGCAGTTAGTAGGGATTGTTTCCCAGAAGAATTATCTGTAAACAGAAGAAAAGCACTAGTAGAAGCCTACAAGAAAAAATATAATGAGGCTGACATATATGAATGTCCAATTTGTATTGTTGAAAGTGAAATCCATATGGTAGAAGCTTTAGAAGATTTAAAAAAAGCAGAATGCAACGCTCTTTGTGTGTACTTAGGTAACTTTGGACCTGAAATAGCTGAAACATTACTTGCTAAACATTTTGACGGTCCAAAAATGTTTATAGCAGCAGCTGAAGAAACGTCAAAAGATGGTGGACTTATTCAAGGACGTGGGGATGCATATTGTGGTATGTTAAATGCAAGTTACAACTTAAGCTTACGTAATGTAAAAGCGTATATTCCAGAATATCCTGTGGGGACAGCAGAAGAGTGTGCCGATATGATTCATGAGTTTCTTCCAATTGCCCGTGCAGTTTATGGACTGAATAATTTAAAAATTATCAGCTTTGGACCACGTCCTTTAAACTTTTTAGCTTGTAATGCACCTATTAAACAGCTTTATAACATGAATGTGGAAATTGAGGAAAACTCTGAATTAGACCTTTTTGAAGCTTTTAACAAACATGAAGGAGATAAAAGAATTCCTGAAATTGTTAAGGAAATGGAAAAGGAGCTTGGAGAGGGCAATAAAAAACCAGAAATTCTTGAAAAACTTGCTCAGTATGAATTAACACTTCTTGACTGGATTGAAGAACACAAGGGGTATAGAAAATATGTGACAGTTGCAGCAAAATGCTGGCCTGCATTTCAGACTCAGTTTGGCTTTGTTCCATGCTATGTAAACAGTCGTTTAGCTGCAAAGGGAATTCCTGTTTCATGTGAAGTGGATATTTATGGAGCATTAAGTGAATTTATAGGAACAGTTGTATCTCAAGATGTAGTGACTCTTTTAGATATAAATAACACCGTTCCTTATGATATTTATAATGAAGAAATCAAAGATAAATTTGACTATACAGCTACAGATGTATTTATGGGTTTTCACTGTGGTAATACAGCAGCATGTAAATTATCATCTAGAGAAATGAAATATCAAATGATAATGGCTAGAGCCCTTCCTGAAGAAGTAACTCAAGGTACTCTTGAAGGGGACATAATTCCAGGAGATATTACATTTTTTAGAATTCAAAGTACAGCTGATTCTAAATTACGTGCTTATATAGCTAATGGTGAAGTTCTTCCAGTAGCTACACGCTCATTTGGTGGAATTGGTATTTTTGCTATTTCGGAAATGGCAAGATTTTATCGCCATGTATTGATTGAGAAAAACTTCCCACACCATGGTGCAGTAGCCTTTGGTCACTTTGGAAAACCTCTTTATGAAGTGTTTAAATATATAGGTGTGCCTGTTGAAGAAATAAACTTCAATAGACCAAAGGGAATGTTATATCCTACAGAAAATCCTTTTAAATAGTATTTTAATTATACAAAAAACAGGTAATCCTAGAGGAGAGTACTTCTGGGATTACCGTGTTTTTTATAACGTACGGAGTTTGATGCTATGAATAAATATTTTGAAAAAATAATTTTAGAGTCAACCAATTCAAAAGAAATAGATAAAATCCAAGAGATACAAGAACTTTGGGGTGGATATGGCAAAATATTTCGGTATATACTCAGCCGGTCAGATTTAAAAAGTGTCATAGTTAAAAATGTGCGTTTGCCTGATAGGGGGAAGAAATCCCGAGATTCAGATATATCTTTCCAAAGAAAGTTGAAATCCTATAAAGTAGAGATGGCCTTTTATAAAAATTGGAGTAAAAAGTGTGAAGAGAATTGTAGGGTAGCTGATTGGTATGCATTTGAGTGGCAAAATAATGAGTTTTTAATGGTTTTTGAAGACCTTGATTTAGCTGGATTTAAAGGAAGAAGGTCAAGTGTAACCTGGAATGAAGTGAAGCTATGCTTAAAATGGCTGGCAAATTTTCATGCTACCTTTATGGGTGAAAAACCTGAAGGATTATGGACAAAAGGCACATATTGGCATTTGGAAACCAGACCTGATGAATTAAGGGCTCTAAAGGACATAAGACTAAAAAATGCTGCCAAAAAGATAGATACAAAACTTAATAATTGTAGATTTAAAACTTTTGTTCATGGAGATGCAAAACTTGCAAACTTTTGTTTTTCTGAAGATAAAAGCAGTGTTGCAGCAGTAGATTTTCAGTATGTTGGTGGTGGCTGTGGTATGAAAGATGTTGCATACTTTATAGATAGCTGCTTGTATGATGAGGAATGCGAAGCTTTAGAAAAGGAAATTTTGGATTTTTACTTTGAAGAACTTGAAAAAGCATTAAAGATAAGGGAAAAAGATATTGATTTTAATGCTTTAGAAAAAGAATGGCGAAAATTATATCCTGTTGCATGGGCTGATTTTTATAGATTTTTAAAAGGATGGGCTTTAGGGCATTATGAAAGTAAATATAGTGAGGGTATTATAAATAAAGTAGTTGAAAGTTTAAATATGTAACTATACACTGATGAAAGAATATTAATATTAGCTATTTTTATTAGAAAGCTTTTTAGTTAGATATAATATGCCTAAAACTACAGGGATTAACAGTAGGGCATATATATTGCCTGAGAACATTTTTACAATCCATGTACGCAGTACATTTCCTCCATCTATAAAGCTTGTAAATACCCCGTCATAATCTGCAAGTTTGAAATCAACACTGTTTGCAAGACTGGTATATAAATGGGCGGTGTTTGAAGCTAAATAGAGATGGAGGATAACTATTGGAATTCCAATAATATAAGAACGAATTACATTTCCTTTAGTGGCAACACAAATAAAGGAAGCAATTACAACTAAATT
>JAAYTS010000089.1 GCA_012517995.1 Clostridium sp. | reverse complement strand
TATCCAGCTTTCAGAGCTTAAGGATTTGATATCACAACTGAATACGACCATTAAAAATCTGAATGAAACCATTTCCCAGAAGCAACAGGAGAATGATAATCTCAAGGCTGAAATGGCATGGCTGAAGCAGAAGCTTTTCGGCTCCTCAAGCGAGCGCAGAGCCACTCCGTTCCCAGGTCAAATGGGACTTTTTGATGGCGAAGAGGAAAAGCCACTGGAGCTGATCGAACCGGAAGTTATTCCGCTGCCTAAAAAACCACGGAAGAAAAAGCCTACGCTGAAAGAACAGTTTGAAAATTTACCCACCAGACAGGTAGTGGTTGATACATTGTCTGCTGAAGATAAAATCTGTTCTATATGTGGAACGCAGATGGTTCCGATCGGTACAGAGATAATCCGTACTGAAATCGTATATACAAGACCAAAACTGGAGTGCATCGAATATATAGCGACCACTTATGGATGCCCGGAGTGTAAGGATACAGAGGAACCTCAGTTCATAAAAGACAATGGTAAACAGGCTTTTATTGAAGGAAGCTATGTGTCAGAATCATTACTTTCACTGATTGCTTATCAAAAGTATGGGCTGTATCTTCCACTCTACAGACAGGAAAAAGATTTCCGCCAGCTGAATGCTCCAATCAGTCGCAGCACAATGGCGAAAAATCTTATCACTGCGGCACAGGAATATTTACAGCCGATGTATGATTTCTTTCATCAGAAACTTCTTTACCGAAGGTTTTTAATGATGGACGAAACACCGGTACAAGTCCTGAAGGAAGATGACCGGCGTGCCCAAACCAAATCTTACTTCTGGGTGATCCGTACCGGAGAGGATGGACTTGATCCTATCATTCTCTATAATTACACTCCTACGAGGGCAGGGGAAAATGCAAGACGGTTCTTAAACGGAATCGCTCCCGGATTCTATCTGATGGCCGACGGATATCAGCGCTACAACAAAGTGCAGGAAACAAACCGCTGCTGTTGCTGGGCACATATCCGCAGATATCTTTTAGAATCCATACCAAAGGGAATGGATAAGGATTATACCAATCCCGCAGTCCAGGGATTTCTCTACTGTGAAAAACTGTTCGCATATGAACGGTCCTATAGAGAAAAAGGACTTGGTTATAAGCAAATATACACACGCCGCCTCAAAGACGAAAAACCTGTTATTGAGGGCTTTTTGGCGTGGCTGAAACAGGTGGATCCGGGCAGTAATGGCAAACTTAAAAAAGCGATTACATATATCCGTAACCGTGAGGAGTTCCTGATGACCTATCTTGAAGACGGTCGTTGCAGTTTCAGTAATAATCTCAGCGAGAACAGTATTCGCCCGGTGACGGTAGGTCGTAAGAACTGGCTATTCTCTGACACCCCGGAAGGCGCACAGGCTAACACACTGTATCTCACAATTGTTGAGATGGCAAAAGCATATGGCCTGGATTTATACAAATATCTGAATTTCCTGTTTGAACAAAGGCCAAGCAGGGATATGTCAGATGAAGAACTCGAAAAACTGGCTCCGTGGAACGAAAGTGTGAAGGAGCTTTGTAATATAAAATAGAGTAAAACGCTAGTGTTCCGGATTTTGGTATGAAGTCCGGAATACATTTTTAGGATACACCCTGAAATTAGGCTACAAAAAAACTATCTTTTTCTAAAAAAATGATATATAATTGGACATTATTATTCATAAAGAATATGGATTTGAAGGAGATGGTAGAATGGAGTATTTGAAGGCAACAAAAGGCGATGTAGATAAAATTTATGAATTGGTACAACAAACAATTTTGACAATTTATCCTAGATATTATCCTAAAAAAGTGGTGGATTTTTTTTGTGATTTGCATAATAAACAGAGTATTTTGGAGGATATTGAAAATGGATATGTAGGTATGTTGATTGAACAGGGGCATATTGTAGGTACTGGAAGTTATAGAGGAAATCATATTACTAGAGTATATGTTTTGCCAAAATTTCAAAGGAGAGGATATGGAAATTACATAATGAACTGTCTAGAAGGAGAAATTGCTAAGAATAATAATTCAGTTTATTTAGAGTCTTCTCTTTCAGCTTGTCGCCTGTATGAACGCATAGGTTATAAAACAATTAAGCATGAAGAGTATGTGGTTGATGATAACACTGTATTGATATATGAGGTTATGGAAAAATGTATAAGTGTAAATAATAGTTTTATTAATTATGATGGGAAATGTTTTCGGGTACAAAAAAATACAGAAGATGGCGAAGTTAATGATGAAACCTTTTTTTTATATCACCAAAAAGAGGATATTGTATGGGCGAGTTATCATGGCGGAATGGTAAAAAAAGGTTTCTTGTTGGGAACAGTATCTAATAATGGAGAAATGAATTTCTATTATCAGCATATTAATGACAAGAAACAATTAAGAATAGGAAAATGCCATAGTGTTCCACATATATTAGAAAATGGAAAGATACAGCTGCATGAGTCGTGGGAATGGTTAGACATGAAAAAAACGAAAGGTTCGTCCATAATTGTAGAACAGTAAAACAGATAGAGGTTATCAAAATATATATTTGAAATCAAATTGTAACAAGTATGTATGGGAGCTTAAATATGATAGAAATATATGCAGTAAATTTAAGAAAAATAAAGGAATATGTAGATGGTAAAATAATACAATTATCAAGTGAAAGATTGCAACAAATAAATAGTTTGCATCATGGTAAAAAGAAAGGCAGTTTTATTGCAGAACAAATAGTACATTTTTATATGAAAAGTATAAGGAAAATTGATAAGTACAGTATTGTTATAGATAATAATGGAAAACCTAAATTTTTAAATGTTCCTAATCTGAATTTTAATATTTCTCATAGTGGAGATTGGGTTTTTTGTGCGTTTTCAGATTTTGAGATAGGAATAGATGTAGAAAGAATAGAAGATGCTAAGATGAATATAGCAAAAAAATACTATAACAAATTGGAATATGAGAAGTTAAATTGTATTGATAATGTTATGGAGAGAAATGAGTTGTTCTATTTATTATGGACGCTAAAGGAAAGCTATTTGAAGAATATGGGGATGAGTATAGGGATGTTATCGCCTAAGATAAGATTTGAAATAGGAAACAAGATAAATGGATATGTTAGTGAAAAGAAAATAGATAAACTTTTTTTTTCTCAGAAATTTGATAATAACTACTACTTGTCTTTATGCTATGAAAAAGTTGAGACGTTATCAGAGAAAAAGTATATCAATATAATAGATAACGCACAAATTGAAGTTATAACTAAGGAGGAAGCTGATAATGAATATGGAGTTTAAGTGTAAATTACCAATTCCATCTGAAGTCAAAGATAAGTATCCTATATCAAAGGAAATTCAGGATATTGTTGTTGCAAGAAATAATCAGATTCGAGATATTATATCAGGTAAACAGAAAAAGCTATTATTAATTATTGGACCATGTTCAGCAGATAATGAAGAGAGTGTGATAGATTATATTAGTCGTTTGAAAGATGTACAAAATAAGGTGAATGAAAAAATTTTTATCATTCCTCGAATTTATACAAATAAACCACGTAGTATAGGAAAAGGATATAAAGGTATGCTACATCAACCCGATCCAAATAAAGAACCAGATTTATACAAAGGAATAGTGTCTATTCGTAAAATACATTTGCGTGCGATTAAAGAAACTGGTTTTACATGTGCTGATGAAATGTTATATCCGGAAAATCATCGGTATTTAAATGATTTGTTGGGGTATGTAGCAGTTGGTGCTCGTTCAGTTGAAAATCAACAGCATAGATTAACAGCTAGTGGATTAAATATTCCGGTTGGAATGAAAAATCCGACAAGTGGAAATTTATCGATTATGATGAATTCTATTGAGGCTGCACAATGTAAGCATACTTTTTTATATAGGGGGTGGGAAGTTAATACGAAAGGAAATCCGTTTACACATGCTATATTGAGAGGATATGAAAATAAGCATGGTCAATATATGTCGAATTATCATTATGACGATTTGCAAACGTTAATAGAGATGTATTCGAAAAGAGGACTAAACAATCCAGCAATTATTATTGATACCAATCATAGTAATTCTGGAAAATGTCCCTTAGAACAACCACGTATTGTTAAAGAAGTTTTAAATAATTGTAAGTATAATCGGGATATTTGTAAATTTGTAAAGGGATTTATGGTAGAAAGTTATATAAAAGATGGTGCACAAAAAATAGGTGAACATATATATGGAAAATCTATAACGGATTCTTGTTTGGGATGGGATAAAACAGAACAGTTAATTTATGATAGATATAGATAGGTATTTGATAGATAATAGATAGGTATTTGCTTTTTTCATAATATCATATTAAATTCTGTTTTTCACTACTAAAATCAAAAATCATCCAAAACAATATACATTTGCTTCATTTTTAAATAATAATCCCAAAATAATATTATCTTTAAGT
>JAAYTS010000011.1 GCA_012517995.1 Clostridium sp. | reverse complement strand
TTAAATTGGCTATTAGAAGCCTATATAAGGAGTTTGTTGGACCTTGCCACTTTAAATTGGTGTGGTTTTGAAGCAAAAAAAAAAGTAATTATATTTTTGATGTATTACTAAATAAATTTTAACGGAGCAAAGCCTGTTTAAAAAGTCAAATTAAATTGTTTTCAGGAAAGATAGAAAAGTTGCACACTTTTACTTGACACAAACGGAAGTCCTAATGAATTTGCTTTAGAAAAAAGGGTAGTTTATGATGTAAGTGGGAAAAACAAAAAAATAGCTGATGCTTCTTCTATAAAACAAAACTGCTATACATATGCACTTGGTTTATACACCTTTCATGACGGTACTGAATTTGAAGAAGGTGGTGCTGACCCGGCAGAGATAGCAGATAGATATCTTAAAAGTAAAGGATATCTTAAAGATTACTCGGAAAAAGATAGAGAAATATATTACTTACATGGTTATATTGACGGCTATATAGATGAATTTGTAAATTCTGTTATTGCAGATGGAATGGCTGTGGGATGGATTATCAGGGAAATGGATAAAAAAGATGACCCTATTCCTCTTGGAGCATTCAGGATAATGTCTGTTTTTAGGGATAAAAGGGATAAATACGGAACGGTGGATTATCATTTTTATAGGGAAGATAAAGATGGAAATTGGTCATCAAAAGCCGGCTATAAAGGGGATATTTTAGAACATGGAAAAGAACCTGAAGATAATTCTAAACATTATATAGACTATAATACAGACAGAAGGTATTATTATGTTATCAAACTAAAAAAAGGAGATAAATGCTGTGGAGGAATTTAGAATAGAAAAATATGATAATTATTCTATAGGCATTACAGGTAATCAAAAAAAAAATAAATATGCAATAATATCTTTTGTTTTATCAAACATAGGCGTTATTCTGTCGCCTATGTTTTTGTTTCAAATTTTGGGAATTATATTTGGGGTTATGGGCTTAAGTTCAAAAAAAAGAGAGTTGTCTAAAAAAGGGATATTAATAAGTGTTGTGACTGTTTTTTTAGGAATTCTGGTTGTTTTAATGCATAAACATTCACACAGTTTATCATTTGATTATCATTACTTATCAAAATTTTGGATAATTGTATCTCCTGTATTTGGATTATTTTTAATTCAAACTATAGGATTTGCGTTTGGAATTATTGGAACTGGTGTAAGAACGGAAAAAAGAAATATTTCTGTGAAAAATATATTAGTTAGCATTGTATCAATTTTTTCAGGCATTTTCCTTGTATCAGTTTTAATTTATTTAAACTATCAAATGGGGATTATAGACTTTCAACGAGTAGGAATTCCACCTGATTATTTTGATTTGTCTGTTATTGGGATTATTTTATCTCCTGTATTTTTAATATTTTTATTTCAATTTATAAAATTTTTGTTTAAAGTTAATAATTTTAATTTTGAAAAAAGAAAGTTATATGTAAAAAAAATATTTATTAGTTTTACAACTGTTTTTTTAGGAATTTTTATTATTTCAATTATAGTGCGTTTAAACCATATGATAGAACGAGAGAGATTTTCATATGATTACTATGTTGCCAGCCGCATTGAATCCGGTATACGCTTTTATATGATGGATACAGAGGACTATGAATTAAAATTCATTACTGATGAAAGTCTTGATGTTGAAATATTATTAGCTAATTTATATGAAAAGTGTCATGAATATAATAGACCATATATAAGGCAAAAATTTACTTTAAATATTTTTCCGGCATCAAAATTACATAAAGGATGGGATATATTTGTGGACAGTGAAAATATTATTGTAGAAGTTAATCCTTCACAGGAGGGACATTCCCTTGTTATAAAATAAAGTTTTAAAAAACCAATTTAAAAAGGAAAAGAAATAATGAAAAAATTGTTGGTTATTAATTTATTAGCTGCTGTTTTTTTTACAGTCATTATAAAGGTATCCGGAGCTTGTATTGTTGCTTTTCATTATGTAATTTACAATAATAAAATTTAAGAAACTGTCCTTGAAACTGTCAAGAAATCAGTTTGTGTTAGTATTTTTGAGCCTGTTTATAGTAATTAGTTCAATTACTATAACTGCTTTTTAAAGGGAGGAATATATTAAAGTTGGTAACTTATTTGAATTTTCTCCCTCACCTGATGGTTATAAATCTGCAAGTATTGATGAATCTAAAAAAGGATATGTAATTTTAGAAAAATACAATAGAGAGACAACTATAATAATAGCGTCACAAAAAGCAATAGATGCTATAGACAGAGCAAATAATCTGAATGCGGGGTTAATAATATATATTTCTTGCAGAAAAAACATATTACTGTATCGATAATCCAAAAAGAAATAAATGTGATATAATATCTTTCATATTAAAATTATAGGAGTTATTTTGTTTATATTTTTATTGATGTATATGGTGAGGTGATTAAAAAATGGGAATAAATAAAAGATATTTGGCAGCTTTTTTTACTTTTTTAACTATAGAAATAATAATTGCCCTTTTTATAAGAGATAATATCATAAGACCGTATGTAGGGGATATACTGGTTGTTATTTTGCTATACACCTTTATAAAATCTTTTATAAAAAAGCCAATAAAATTTTTACCCCTATATATTTTTATCTTTTCTGTAATGGTAGAGATTTTGCAGTACATAAATATTGTAGAAATTTTAAATATACAAGATAATAAAGTACTGTCCACAATTGTTGGATCTACCTTTGACATAAAAGATATTTTTTGTTACCTGGTTGGATGTGTTATTTTAATAATCTGGGAAGTACATTTTATTGACAAGACATGTTTTGGGGATTAAAATATTAATGGCTAATTAATAATGCCTATAAATATTGGTTTAATCCATCACAAGGAGTGAATTTTAATGGAGCTTTGGTATACAGAATATCAAACAAAAAATGTAGGAATAACATGCAAAGTTAAACAAACATACCACACTGAAAAAACACAGTATCAGGACATTGCATTGATTGATACAGAGCAATTTGGCAAGATGCTTGTTCTAGACGGAACTGTACAAACTACAATAGAGGATGAATTTGTTTATCATGAAATGATATCACATGTTCCTTTGGCTACCCATAAAAACCCTAAAAAAGCCCTTGTAATTGGCGGAGGGGACGGAGGGGCAATCAGGGAAATCATTAAGCATCCTACCATCGAAAAAGCAGTGCTTTGTGAAATAGACGGACGAGTTATAGAAATTGCAAAGGAACATTTGCCTGAAATAAGCTGTGCCTTAACTGACGAGAAGGTAGAGGTAATTGTTGATGACGGGATAAAATATGTAAACCAGCATAAAAATGAATTTGATGTAATAATGATTGACTCAACTGACCCGATAGGTCCTGCTGTAGGCCTTTTTTCAAAGGAATTTTATAAAGCCATATACGAATGTTTAAAAGAAGACGGAATATTTGTTGCTCAAACTGAATCACCTTTTTTTCATAAAGAACTAATTAGAAATACATTTAAAAATGTAGAATCAATATTCCCTATAGCAAGGCTTTATACATGTGCAATACCGACTTACCCAAGCGGTTATTGGAGTTTTACAATGGGTTCAAAAAAATATGATCCGTTAGAAACAGATACAGACAGTATACCAAAATTTGATACAAAGTATTACTGCCCTCAAATACACAAAGCAGTTTTTGCACTGCCAAAATTTGTATCAGACATTATTAAATAAAAAATCATTATTTAATAAATGTAAACTAAATATAAACAAAAAATATTAAATACAACGAAAAGTATTAAACATAAACTAAAAGAAGTATTAATTACAAACAAAAGTTTTTAAATATGAACATAATGTGTTAAAGGAGAATTATATGAGTTTAAAAAGCGGAAAACTTACTGTTCCTTTAAGATTTATGGGAAGTTCTAAAACCTATGCAGAGTCTTCAATAATTTTAGTTGGTGTACCAATGGACTTTACATGCAGCTTTAAACCCGGTACACGATTTGGACCTCAAAAAATAAGAGAAGTATCAATTGGCATTGAGGAATACAGTATATATATGGACAAGTCCTTAGAAGATGCATCATTTTTTGATGCAGGCGACTTGGATCTTCCTATTGGAAATGCAGAAAAATGCCTTGAAATAATAGAAGAGGCAGCAGGGGAAATTATAAAGGACGGCAAGTTTCCACTTTTTATTGGAGGCGAACATCTTATAAGTGTACCTGTTATAAAAAAAGTTTACGAAAAGTACAAAGATGAACTGGTGCTGATACACTTTGACGCCCATGCAGACCTAAGGGAGGATTATTTAGGCTGCCCACTGTCCCATGCCTCTGCAATAAGGCGTGTAATTGATTTTATGCCCCCTGAAAACATATACCAGTTTGGAATAAGATCAGGTACAAAAGAGGAGTTTAAGTTTGCTTCTTTAAATACCAACATGTTCACTTTAGAGGTGTATGAACCGCTAAAGGCTGTAGTTGATAAATTTAAAGACAAACCAATATATATAACCCTTGATATAGATGTTTTAGACCCGGCATATGCAAATGGTACAGGCACACCGGAGCCCGGCGGTATAAGCTCAAATGAACTTATAAAATCCATGGGACTTTTAAAGGATTTAAACATTGTAGGATTTGATATTGTAGAGGTTTCCCCTCCTTACGATTTATCAGACAGGACAGCTATTTTTGCTGCTAAAATAATAAGAGATGTAATACTTATGGTGAGTGATTATGAAAATAATTAAAAATTCTTTAAAACAATCCCACCAGTATATAAAAGCTTGTGTTAATGAAGGGGATACTGTTGTTGATGCCACCTGCGGCAACGGCAACGACACAGTGTTTTTAGCACAGCTTGTAGGGGAGAGGGGAAGAGTTTTTGGCTTTGATATACAAGATGCGGCTATAGAAAATACAGCCGGAAAGTTAGAAGAACTAAAGCTTTTAAAAAGAGTGACCCTTATAAAAGACGGTCATGAAAACATGGGTAATTACGTAAACGAAAACATAAAGGCAGTAATGTTTAATTTAGGCTATCTTCCGGGAAGTGACCACAGTGTATCCACCAAGGCAGATACCACAATTTCTGCAATAGAAAAATCCATGGAACTTTTAGTTACAGGAGGCATTATTACAATAGTAATTTATTATGGAAAGGACAATGGGACACAAGAGAAAGAAAAAGTTTTAAGTTTTATAAAAACCATTGAGCAAAAAAAATTTGCCGTCATGAAGACAGAGTTTATAAACCAGCGAAATTGTCCACCTATACTTGTATGCATTGAAAAGCTATAGGGCTTCATTTGTGAAAAAGAAGAAAATAACAACAAATATAAAAATTACAGATATAGTGTAGATAGAATATTTTAGCATATTAAAAATTCTCCATTCGTGTGCAATATTATTTTTTTCTTCTTCAAGGAAATTGATTAGTTCAGCCAGAAGAGAATTGTTTTCTTCGTCAATTTCCAGTATTTCTATACCATATGTCAATTCACTGTTTCCAACACTTTCTTTTCTAACTGTTTTTCCTATAAAATTAATGGTTAAGGTACTTGATATAAATATGCTTATACTGACTATAGAATGGTCATCAATTTCTGCATCTGTATAAAGCATTCCACCGCCAAAACTAACATCAGACAAAATGGCAACATATTCTTTATCTCCCATACTTATTTTACAGGGGTAGTTTAAATAAAACCTTTCAAATTTACGCTTATTATGGTAGTTCATCATTTTGTCTATATTGACGGTTATGGCTTGTTTTCTTATGGAAATCACTTTTTTAGTGATACTTGCAGAAAATAGAGTTTCGTTATTGTTGTCAAAGGATTTTATAAGTATTTTTTGACCTTCCTTTAAATGATTTCTGAAATAACGGGCAGAAAGAAATATCTCGGCAATTTTTTTTTCCAAGTTTATATAAGTTATAATGCCATGAATCCAAGTAGCATCATCAATAGAAACCTTACAAAAGGTTATACCCCTGCTTTGTTCGGGTTTGATTTTTCTCAAACAAATCACCCTTATAAATTATATTTTCAAAAATTGAGTTAAAAAACAGTATTTCGCTATATGTATCGGAAAATTTTCAGTCTTTAATTAATAAGAAAAAATTTATTAATTTTCAAAATCAGCCTAATTTGTCTTGCAAGTAATGTCATATAGTATTATAATCTAGGATAGGTATCTATAATTATAGTATATCTACGTAACAATTGCAATTATAATATAAATTGTTTTTTTACATTTTTTAAAGTGCTAAACAAAAATTACAAATAAAAAACATGAGGTGGAGCAGAAAATGAATAATGAAGGCAGAATGGCCCTTTTAAATGAAAAAAGGTCCCAGATAAGCTTAGGGGGAGGAGCAGAAAAAATTAAAAAACAGCATGATGCTGGAAAAAAGACTGCCAGAGAAAGAATAAATGCTTTATTAGATGAAAATAGTTTCGTTGAAGTAAATGCATTTGCCGAAACAAGAAGTATTGATTTTGATATGCAAAAAAAGAAAGTACCTGGCGACGGTGTAGTGACAGGTTATGGCTCAATTAATGGACGGCTGGTTTTTATTTCCTCTCAAGACTTTACAGTTATTGGTGGTTCCTTAGGAGAAATGCATGCTAAGAAAATTACTAATGTTATGGATATGGCAATTAAAACAGGGGCACCATTTATAAGCATTAATGACTCAGGCGGCGCAAGAATTGAAGAAGGTATTGATGCCCTAAAGGGTTTTGGAGAAATATTTTCCAGAAACACTCACGCTTCTGGAGTAATACCTCAAATTTCCGTGATAATGGGTCCTTGTGCAGGAGGAGCAGTGTATTCTCCAGCTATTACAGACTTTGTATTTATGGTTGAAAACACAAGCCAAATGTTTATAACAGGTCCTCAAGTAATTAAAGCAGTTACAGGGGAAGATGTAACATTTAATGAGCTTGGTGGTGCAAATGCACACAATTCCAAAAGCGGCGTTGCACACTTTATGAGTGAAAATGAAGACCAATGTATAGAAAAAATCAAAAAATTAATAAGCTTCCTTCCAGATAATAATTTATCAGATGTACCTTACGAAGAAAATAATGATGATATAAACAGGATAGTTGACAGTCTTACTGATATAATTCCTGAAGATTCAAATAAACCTTATGATGCTATGGAAATAATTACTTCTATAGTAGATGATGGAGATTTCTTTGAAATACAAAAACATTTTGCAAAAAATATTATAGTTGGTTTTGGAAGAATGAATGGTAAAACAGTAGGAATAGTGGCAAATCAGCCAAAATTCTTAGCTGGAGTTTTAGATGTCAATTCATCTGATAAGGCGGCAAGATTTGTAAGATTTTGTGATTCTTTTAACATACCCATAATTAGTTTTACAGATGTACCAGGGTACTTACCAGGTGTTAATCAAGAGCACAGCGGAATTATCAGGCATGGTGCAAAATTACTATATGCCTTTGCAGAAGCTACAGTACCTAAAATAAATATAATTGTTAGAAAAGCTTATGGCGGTGCTTATATTGCAATGAACAGCAAGCATTTAGGTGCAGATATGGTTTTCGCATGGCCTACTGCTGAAATAGCAGTGATGGGACCTGATGGAGCTGCTAATATTATTTTTAGAAAAGAGATTGGAAATGCAGATGACCCCATTGCTACTAGAAATAAATTAATTGATGAATATAGGGATAAGTTTTCAAATCCATATATTGCAGCAGCAAGAGGCTATGTTGATGATGTTATTGAACCTGCTTCTACAAGAATTCGCTTAATAAGTGCTTTAGAAATGCTAGCAGGTAAAAGGGAAAACAGACCTGCAAAAAAACATGGAAATATACCTTTATAATAATCTTCATCATGGTTATTTGTAAAATGTTTATAATTTCTCTTTGAATGTGATAAATTTAACATTATGATGTTTAAAATTTTTAAGGAGGATAAATATGAAAAAATTTTTAATAAAAGTTAATGGCAATCAATATGAAGTTGAGGTGGAAGAAATAAAAGGCGGAACTGTTGCTTCTCAACCCACAGTAACAGTGAGCAGCCCAGCTCCAGCTCCTGCACCTGCACCTGCTCCAAAAGCAGCTGCACCGAAAAAAAGTACTGGTGGCAGTGCAGGTTCAGTTAAAGTTGATGCTCCAATGCCTGGAACCATCCTTGCAGTTAATGTTAAGCCTGGAGATTCCGTTAAAAAAGGTCAGGTGCTTGTTATTTTAGAAGCTATGAAAATGGAAAACGAAATTTTAGCTCCTCAAGACGGTACAGTTTCCTCTGTGGATGTATCTGGTGGTGCCTCTGTGGATTCGGGTGATATACTGCTTACCCTGAATTAATTGTTATTATTATTTTGGTTTTGATTTTTAAAAGATGGGGTAAGAAATAATTAAGGAGGTAGAATAAATGGCTAAAATAACTGAAACTGTTCTAAGGGATGCTCATCAATCACTAATTGCCACGCGTATGAAAATTGATGAAATGGCTCCTATATTAGAAAAGCTTGATGATATAGGGTATCATTCACTGGAAGCATGGGGAGGAGCAACTTTTGACTCTTGCTTGAGATTTTTAAATGAAGACCCTTGGGAAAGATTAAGGACTATTAAAAAACATGTTAAAAAAACAAAACTTCAAATGCTTTTAAGAGGGCAAAACCTTTTAGGGTATAAACATTATGCAGATGATGTTGTAGAATATTTTGTCCAAAAAGCAATAGCAAATGGAATTGATATAGTAAGAATTTTTGATGCCCTAAATGATATTAGAAATATAGAAACTGCTATTAAGGCTTGTAAAAAAGAAGGAGGACATGCACAAGCTGCAGTATGTTATACCATAAGCCCTGTTCACGATCTAGATCTTTTTGTAAAAGATGCAAAGACACTTGTGAACATGGGTGCAGACTCTATATGTATAAAGGATATGGCAGGTTTAATGGTTCCTTATGCAGCTTATGAGTTGGTAAAAGCCTTAAAAGAAAATATAAAGGTTCCTATACAAATTCATACTCACTACACAAGTGGTGTTGCATCAATGACATATCTTAAGGCGATAGAAGCAGGATGTGATGTTGTAGACTGTGCAATATCACCTTTAGCTCTTGGAACTTCACAACCGCCTACAGAATCAATGGTTGCAACTTTAAAAGATTCTAAATACGATACAGGACTTGATTTAAATAAATTAAATGAAATTGCAGAGTATTTTAAACCTTTAAGAGAAGAATACTTAGAAAGTGGACTTTTAGATGCAAAGGTAATGGGAGTTGATATTAATACATTAATATATCAAGTTCCTGGCGGAATGCTTTCAAATCTTGTATCACAACTTAAGCAATCAAATGCTCTTGATAAATTTGAAGAAGTTTTAAAAGAAATACCAAAAGTAAGAGAAGACTTTGGTTTTCCTCCACTTGTAACACCTACCAGTCAAATTGTAGGTACTCAGGCTGTTTTAAATGTATTAATGGGTGAAAGATATAAAATGGTTCCAAAGGAATCAAAGGCACTAGTAAAAGGAGAGTACGGCAAAACTCCTGCATCTATTAATCCTGAAATACAAAAAAAGATTTTAAATGGTGAAAAACCTATTACTAAAAGGCCTGCAGATTTTATAAAGCCTGAACTTAAAAATATAAAAAATGAAATGAAAGAGTATTTAGAACAGGATGAAGATATACTGTCTTATGCACTATTTCCACCTGTTGCAAAAAAATATTTTGAGTTTAGAAAAGCAAAGAAATATGGAATAGATCCTGACATGGTTGATTATGAAAATAAAGTGCATCCTGTATAAAAAGTAAATAAAAGGCACTTCAATAAAATTTATACAAGAAGTGCTTTTTTATTTTTTTATCTTTATAGTTGATGACAAAATATTTTTAATTTGATATTCTTATATTAATAAATATTGAATATAAATAATATTGTTTTAATTTTGGGAGGTTATAATATGTCAAATTATTGCAGTAACTGCAGAAGAGCTTTAAAAGAAGGTGAAAATTGCATTTGTAATGAATCAGCAGTAAAAGAAGGTACAGGGATTATTTTAGAAAAAGCATCAGCTGAAGTTACAGAAAAAAATACACAAAATCAAATGGAACAAAAGATTGTGTTAGCAAAAACTGAAAACCAAAATTTGCAAGAAAATCAGATGAATACAGAGGAAAACATTGCAAAACCTTCAAATGAAAACAATAATACAGAAGGTGTTAAACAAGAAGAATTTTTTTCATCTGAAAAAGCAAAAGAAGTTATTGGAAACACATCTAATTATCTAAAGAAGATGCTGGATTTTTCAATTAATTTTATTAAA
This sequence comes from Clostridium sp., assembly GCA_012517995.1. Taxonomy (GTDB): domain Bacteria; phylum Bacillota; class Clostridia; order Acetivibrionales; family Acetivibrionaceae; genus Herbivorax. The sequence continues at coordinate 25,819 of JAAYTS010000011.1, read as the reverse complement.
AATCCTTTAGCCACAATAAAGTATAATGCTGTTAATCATGATTTTAAAAAGGGTTTATTTTTTGGAGGACTACAATCTTTAGTATTTTCCATTATTATTCTTATTTTTGTAGCGAAACTTTCTAGAGGCATTAGTATATTGGGTTTTGGAAAGAAGATACCATATTTTAGCATGTTTTTAAAATCATTAATAATTTACTTTGCATCATTTATACTTTTACCTGTTTCATTATTTATTACATCAAAAATTTTCAAACTCAATTCAAACTTTAAAGCACTTATAACCATTGTAGGAATATCGTCTATTCCAATAACTATAGCTGCAATAATTTCTGGAATAGGCTCACTTGTTTTTTCAGGTATTGCTGTTTTGTTATTTGGAGCTAGTATTTTTTCAATTATACTTACATATATAGGCTTATATGAAACAGTATCTGGAGATGAAGAGAAAATTGTATACTGGACTGCAACTGGATTTACTTTGTTTTTAGTATTATTAATTGTAGTGTTGGATGTTGCAGAATATAACCTGCTTTCATTTATGAGTATTTTTTAAAATTTTTATTTGTTGTAAAACTTATAAAATATTTATATTTATATAAAAAAATAAGAGCTGGACTAAAATCCGCTCTTATTTTTTTATTATAAACAATCAACTTTTATTAAATGAATCACTATCTAGGCAGCTTATCAATTATTTCAAGTATGTATCTGCTTAAAATAACGGAATCTGTTGAATTAATTATATCGTCACCGTTTATATCAGCAGCTTCCATATTCACATTTTCAACTGGAATTTCTAAAACAATTCTTCCAAGAAGCATATAGTCAGTTGAGTTAATTATTCCATCTTCATTTAAATCCCCATATACAACACTTGGTTCTGGGGAAGTTGTTGGCTCAGGAACATCTGGACCTCCTGGAGGCTCTTCACCCCAAAGAAGTACACCATCATCATATATTGGTATTAAAGGTGTCATACCAGCAAAGGATATGTTATCATAGTCAGGGTCATCATGTATTCCTGGATATGACCAGTCATTTTCATGGCTTCCAACACCATTTTTATATGAAATTGATACATTAGCTTCCTTTTGACAAAGTTTCCACTCAGCAGGCATAAGCAGGGTACCTGAAAAATCAACAGTAAAATAATATATATTGTCTGCATAGTGTTCCAAACCATGGAGTGTTGCACCTTCATGGGAACCAAGTTTAATTTCAACAGCATCTAAACCATGACCTGCTTCAAATACTTCTGTCAAATCCATGAAATAGCGAGCAGATAGTTTATCTTTTACTGTTGGAGGTCTTGCTGAACGATTGTTAACTTGAAAGAGTACATTTACCGTTCCAAAACCCTCATACATTCTCCAAGCTCTTACAAAGTATTCTTCTAAATCGTCTTCAGGTGCTCTGAAATCTTCAGGCTGTGGCCAATTTTCAAGTATTTTCCCACCATACATATCAATCATTTTAGCAAGAGCACCTACAAAACCTGCATTATAGTCAATTGCCACTTCATTCATAATATAGTCATTAATATTATCTTCCCAAAAATCTTTTGAATCAGGACCACCAACTAAAGCACCATATAGTATATGTCTGCTAAATGGAGGTGCCTCAGTCATACTTACCCACGAACCATGTGCAGTTCTATGATGAGGATGTTTAGGAGCATTTTCTCCAAAACCTACTACATAACTTCCTCCACGTGGATTATCACCTAATATGTAGTTTATTTGTCTTTCAGCAAATTTTCTATACTCATCTTTTTTTGAAAGGGTTCCAACAGTTTTATCATCAGACCATACAAAAGCCAAAAATGCTGCTGTGCTGGCATAACGCAAAGAACCCCATTGGGAAAGCCATGCTAACCCACCAGGACTATAAGTTATACCTCCACCAGGCAAGAAAAAGTCTAAATTTCTCTCCACCATAAAGGAGTATTCTTCGTCTTTTGTTACCTGAGCTATTTTAATTGCTGCACCATAACTTACATCATCCCAGCAATGAGTATGATATCCGCCTATTGTATTAACAGGCATAATTGAAATTGACTTATCTAAGTAATGCTGTTCTCCTGTCTTTATATAAAGCCAAATGGCACCCCATGCAAGGTCATCCACATAGCTTCCAGATGGATATAAAATATTTAGAGGGTTTTTACCTTGGTATGTATAGGCAAAGTCAAAAATTCTCTCTGCATGCATTAGACATTTTTCTGAATATTCAGGGTCTGTCTCTTCAAATATTAAAGAAGCTATAGCAAGAGCTGCAGCACTCATACCTGCAACATCAGAACCAGGCGTTGATGGATCCAATCTAAATGAACTTCTGTCAGTTACATAATCCAAAAACTCATGAGGAACCCACACTGAGTGGTCAGAGTCTCCATGTCCACACATATAGTAAAAAACATTAGGTTCTGGATTTGCTTTAATTAAAAAATCTGTTCCCCATTTAATTTCATCTAATATGTCCTCTAATAATCCTACATTTTTAAAAGCCTGCCTGTATTCATATACAGCCCATCCAAGCTGTGCTGCAGCATATGAAATGGTGTGGGTAAACTTAATTCCATCACCAGCATCAGCCCAGCCACCTGTTAAATCAAGACCCACGTCCTGACCGTCTGTCATTGCTGCATCTGCCCTATAAGGCAAAATGTAATCATCTGGCAGGTCTCCAAGACGGTTTGCCTTGTAAAATAAAAGTGCCTTTTGCAATGCTTCACCATAATTATAATACTGGTCTCCTTCTCTTGGAGAGGAGCTGGCAAAGGTTATCGGCTGCATCACAAAAGAAGGCAGTAAAAGTGATACTAGCACAACAAATGCAGTTAAAAAAGTAATTCTCTTGTTTACACCTCTTCTTTTTAGCATAACTTATACTCTCCTTTATAAAAATTATATTTTATATAAAATTTATTATATCTAACATCTCACCTCTATTTTAATTATATAATGTTACTCCTTGTATGTACAGCAAATAATATTTTAATTTAGTTATTAAAATGAAACTTATTTTGTTTTTATAACGTCAAAATATGTTGTATAATTAAAATATGAAGAAAAAAAAGGGGGAGGAAAAATGTATAGAAAAGCAACTTCACTACTTATTATTACATGTTTAATTTTAACAACATGTATTTCTGTGTTTGCATCGGGTAGGGCTGCTTATCCGCGTAATGGTTACCGCTTAGTACCCTTAGAATCTGACCACACTGGCATTGCTGTAGATACTGAATTTTTACTTGAAACAGAAAAAGATTTTTCACTAGAAGAGGTAAAAAAAGCCTTTTCAATTGATGGGGAGCCAGACCCAATTATAACAGAGCTGGACAAAAACTTTTTTAGCATTAATTTGTCAAGACCACTTATTGAAAACAGTATTTATACTTTCAGAATGAAGACAGATACTGAGACAACCTGGGTTTTTCAGACTCAAACTAAATTTGAAATTATAAGTGCATTTCCCGGAAATGAAACCATAGGAGTTCCTGTAAATACTGGAATAGAAATCATCTTTAGTCACGAAAACTTTAGTAATATAGAGGAATACTTTGAGATTACGCCAAATGTTCCTGGAAGATTTCAAGTGTATAATGGCAAGACAGCTGCATTTATTCCAAGCAATAATTTAGAATATGAGACAATTTATACAGTTAGGATAAAAAAAGGTATCAAAATAAATGGCACAGACAGGACAATAGAGGATGATTATGTATTTTCATTTGAAACAGCTGCAAAACCTGAAGAAAACCCCCCAGGAAAACCTGTAATAACTATTAATTACACTAGACAAATTACCGATTTTTCCACTGAAGATAAAGTTCAAGTTCCTTTACACTTTTACATAAGCAATTCTAACGGTCCTATGTTTTTAAATCTCAATACAAGTGTTTACGCATATGATGATTTTGAATCTTTTTATAAAGCCGTTATGATAAGGAACAGCTGTCCGGACTGGGCGCAAATTAACTATAACAACATTTTTCTGCCTGTTGACGGTTTGAAAAAAATTCTTGAATTTGATCAAAAACTTAATGAAGACGGAAGAAGGTCCGGAAGTGCAACCATTACAATTCCTCAGGAACTTCCGGAGGGTTATTATATTTTAGACAGTTACTGTGAAGATAAAAGAACGCAGACTTTTGTGCAAATAACCAATACCAGTGTTTACATAACCAAAAGCATAACAGACACTTTAATATGGGTTAACGATATGGAAACTAAGAAGCCTTTAAAAGGTGCCGTTATTAGTTTTTCAAATACTGATGATACATTTGTTACAGACGATGACGGAATTGCAGTACTTGACACTGAACTGATTGATCCTATTATAAAAGAAGATACCGGTACCAGATACGATTATTTTTACTATGACGAATATTATTCTACAGATAATTATTTTTATAGATATTACGGATCGAATTATATTTACACCAAACAGTTCCTTTGTGTAAAAACTGCAGAAGGTAAAAAAACCCTTTTAGAAACCAGTTCCTGCAGTTATGGAGGAGGCAATTATTACTGGAGATATTTTTTCACCGACAGGGGAATGTATAAGCCTTATGATACCGTAAATATATGGGGATTTATAAAAAACAGGTATGAAGATGAAGATATAGACCATCTTACTTTGGAATTATTTGAGGGTTATTACTATTACAGCCCTTATTATTACGACCGTCCGACCAAAGACGTATTTCCTGTTATTAAAAAGAACATAAGTGTACAAGATAATTTCTTTGAAGAAAAAATCCAGCTTCCTAATTTGCCGAAAGGCTATTATACAATAAGACTAAAAAAAGGCGATTCAGTTATTGTATCTAGTATTATTGATGTTCAGGAATATGTAAAACCTTCATATAAAATGGAATTTGAAAAAGACAAAGTTGCCGTTTTTTTAGGTGAAGAGGTAAACTTTAATCTTAGTGCATCATTTTTTGAGGGAACAGGAGTATCAGATTTAAATACAAGTTATACTATAGGAACAAGTTCATTAACTGATAAGTCAATAGAAGGAACAGGGACAACGGATGTTTCCGGAAAATTAAATATAAAATATGTTCCGGAGGCAACAAAAAATGTTCAGGGAATTTATACTATTCCGGTAACTGCCAGGGCAACTTTGCCTGAAACCGGAGAAATCAGGGCTTCTGACTCAGTGAGGGTTTTTGTCAATGACATTAATGTTAAATACAGCGGAAAAATAGAAAAGGGAATAGGACGTGTTGATGCGGAAGTAAATGAAATTGTGCTAGACCGTCTGAATAACGGAACCGCTGCCCACTATAATGACTATTTAGGAGCTCCGGTGGGTGGTAAAACCATAAACGGTACCATTTATCTGAACACATGGAATAAAGAAAAATCAGGAACATATTATGATCCAATTAACAAAGTTACTTATGACATATACAGATGGACACTTGAAACCAAGCCTATAAAGAATTTTTCAATGAATACAAGTAAATCGGGAACGGCTTTTTATAATTTTGACGCTCCGGAAATAAAGGATTCCTACTACACTGCTAAACTATGGTGTGAAGATAACTCAGGAAGATCTATGTCTTTCGGTACAGTGTATATTGGAAAACAAATTAGCTATTCTAATTCCGGAAGCAATTCTTATACATTAAAAAGCGATAAAGAAAAGTACGGTATAGGCGAGGACGTAAAATTGGATTTTGTATTTGGAAATGAAAATCTTCCGTACGAAAATTACATCTATATCCTGTCTCAAAACGGGATTGTACATTATGATGTATCCAATTCATCAACCCATACTTTTGAATTTTTAGAAGATTACATGCCAAATGTTTATGCAACTTCGGTTTGTTTTACCGGCAGAACATATATTACTGCAAGAAGAAACATTGTATATGATATGGAAGAAAAAAATCTCACTATTGCAGGAGAAACAGATAAAGATTTTTACAAACCGGGGGATACGGTAAACTTAAAAGTAAGTGTGAAAGACAAAGACGGAAATCCCGTTAAATCAGTTGTAAATATAAGTATTGTTGATGAAGCTTTCTTCAGTTTAAGAAATCAATACGTAAATATACTTAGTGATTTGTATGTACGTATAGCTTCAGGAATATACTTTGATAAAAAATCCCACAATATAGATGCCGAACTGCGTGAAAGAGTTGAAATGGCGCCGGAACCAGGTTGGGGTGCTCCTCCTAATGGTGATGTAGACGGTATTAATAAATCTTCTGATGTAAGGTCTGACTTTAGAGACACAGCAAACTTTTTAAGTATAAATACCGGAACTGACGGAACAGGTACGGCTTCTTTCAAACTTCCTGACAATGTTACTTCATGGAGAATAACCATGTCAGCAATATCAAAAGAACTAAATGCCGGAAGCGAAAAGGTTAACATGATAGTGACACTGCCGTTTTTTATAAACTACAGCTTCAATACATCCTATTTGGCCGGTGACAAGCCTGTAATGGGTGTAAATGCTTACGGAAGCGGACTTGAAGAAGATGAAGATGTGTATTTTGAAGTATATGACAAGGCTGATCCGGATACTAAGATTACTGTAAAAGGAAAAGCTTTTGAAAGAGTAAATATACCCCTTTGGACTTTTGAAGAAGGGCACTATGATTTAATAATAAGGGCATATACTGAAAATGGATTTTCCGATGCCGTATTGCATTCGGTAAATGTATTTGACTCTTATTACCAAATTGAAAAAGCCGAATTTTCAATAGTTTCACCTGACATGGATATACCAGCGGGAGAACAGGGATTTACCACTCTTGTGTTCCAGGACAAAAGTAAAGGTATGTACTTTAGGGATTTGAAAAACTTAAATTATGTTTTTGGAGGAAGGCTGGATCAAATTATATCCAGGTATTTGGCATCAAAATTGTTGAATGAATACTTTAGTGAAGACCACTATTTACCTGCACTAGAAAAACCTAATGTTTCAGAGTACCAAAAAGCCGACGGCGGTCTGGCATTGTTTACTTATTCAGAAAGCGATATTGATTTAACTGCAAAAATGGTTGTTTTTGCAAAGGATATGGTTAATACAGAGCAGTTAAAACAATACTTTAAAAGAAACCTTAATATAAGTTCCAACAGAATAAAGGCATTGTACGGACTTTCTGTATTGGGAGAACCTGTTCTTTTAGAGCTTAATGAAGCTGAAACCATTGATAATTTAGGCGTAACAGACCTCATATATCTGGCTCTTGCCTACTATGAAATAGGTGACATGACAAAGGCTGAAGAAATATACAATGAAAGAATATCCCCATATATAGAAGAATATGCACCATATTACAGAGTTAAGATAGATTCTTCTAAAGGTGATATTTCAGAGGTTACCGGACTTTGCTCATATCTTGCAGCATTGCTTGATAAGCCTGAAAGTGAAGGCATGTATGAATACTGTGCTCTTGGACGTTTACGGGACAGACTTATATACATAGAAAAACTTCTGTTTATCAGTGAAAAAATTAAAAACTTAAGTACAGAAGATGCAGAATTTACTTACAATTATGACGGGGAAGAGAGAAGGGTACAACTTACAAATGGAAAAAGTTTTTCCTTAAGATTATTGCCAATGCAGCTTAAAAACTTAAAAATAACAGATGTAAAAGGGGATGTTGGTTTAGTATCTGTTTTCAAAGAAAATGTATTTGACATAAAACAAAAGAGCAATGATATTTCCATCAGCCGCACATACTACCATATGAACGGCACTCCTTTAAATTCAAACACATTGAAGCAGGGAGATGTTATAAAGGTGAGACTTACATGGAGGATTAGCGACACAGCATTTGACGGGGTTTATGAAATAACCGACTATCTTCCTTCAGGACTGAAGCCTAATAGATCCATGTATAATACTGAAGGCCAGAAAGTAACTTTCTACGTTTATAACAGCAGTTATTGGAAATCAAATCCGTATATTGAATATCTTGCAAGGGTTGTAAGTCCAGGTGTATATACTGCACAGGGACCTGTAATCCAAAGCACCACTTCCCGTGACATTATAAATTCAGGAAAGACGGAAGTTGTAACTATAGAAACAGATGAATTAATTTCCACTCCAATTGATCCGCCGCCATTTGTGCCTGAGCCTGAAAAGATTTTATATGGTGACATAAGTGGTGACGGGAAAATAAACTCAATAGACTATACAATGCTTTCAAGATATCTTCTTGAAATTATTAAAGAACTTCCAGTACGAAAAGAAGCTGCTGACTTAAATGGAGACGGAGTTATTAACTCTATAGATTTAACTCTTTTAGGAAGGTACTTGTTGGTATATATTGACAAATTCCCGGTTGAGGAAAAATAATTGACTAATTTTATTTGAATTTACTTAACTATATTTTAAAAAAATAAAAAATTGGCTTTGGGATAATTAATTGTCCCGAAGCTAATTTTTTATAGGTATGCTTGATTTTTATCTTTTTAATATGTAATATAGAAATGATAATTATAATTTGGAGGAATAATATGAGTTCAGAAGAAAAACTTGATTTAAAATCTGTGTTGGAATTGGATTCTAATATGGATTTATATAAGGTGGTAGACTTTCTAAATAAAAATCTTAAAGACAAAAATCTTTTGTTTGGCTTGACTATGAATAAAGGTAAAATGAGAATCTCAATTTATGAAACAGCATAATTTGGCATAAGGGGAATTGGAATGAAAAATAAAAATTCTGACTTAATATCTATAATTGAAAACAGCATGGAAAAATTTAGCAAAGGACAAAAATTAATAGCAAATTTTATAATAAATCACTATGACAAAGCAAGCTTCATGACTGCTGCAAAACTTGGTGCAGAAGTGGGGGTCAGTGAATCAACTGTAGTAAGATTTGCAAATGAAATTGGCTTTGAAGGGTACCCTATGCTTCAAAAAGAATTGGGTAAATTAGTTAAAAGCAAACTAACACCCACTCAAAGGATGGAAATTTCCTCTAGAAGAATAAAGGATAGTAATATATTAAAAAGTGTTCTTTTGTCAGATATGGACAAAATCAAAATAACCTTAGAAGAAATTGATACAAAAAGTTTTGATAATGTAGTGGAAAGCATTTTAAACGCAAAACGAATATATATACTTGGGGTGAGAAGTTCTGCACCATTAGCAAGTTTTTTAGGATTTTACTTTAATCTTATATTTAATAATGTAAGACTTGTACATACTACTAGTGTAAGTGAAACATTTGAACAAATAATTTATGCCTCTAAAGGTGATGTGGTGATAGGTATTAGTTTTCCCAGATACTCAATGAGAACTATAAATGCAATGAAATTTGCCAAAAAACAAGGTGCAACTGTTATAGCCATTACAGACAGCAATGATTCTCCTTTGACAGAAAACTCCCACCACACTCTTACTGCTAGAAGTGACATGGCTTCTTTTGTGGACTCTCTTGTTGCGCCCTTAAGTGTTCTAAATGCTTTAATTGTTGCAATTGCTATGAGGAAAAAAGAACATGTTTACAATGTTTTTCAAAATTTAGAGGAAATATGGGATGAATACGGAGTTTATGAAAAGAATGATAAAAATGCATAAATAAAATTTATGGAGATTAATAATATGAAAAAAAAGGTTATAGTTATTGGTGCCGGTCCTGGAGGGATAATGGCTGCTGGAAAAGCCGCTGAAAATGGCAATGAGGTGATACTCATTGAAAAAAACAACAAAATAGGCAGAAAGATTTTAATATCTGGCAAAGGCAGGTGCAACATAACAAATAATACCGATATAGAAGGTCTTATTGAAAACACTCCTGGAAATGGGTGTTTTTTGTATTCTGCTTTCTATACATTTTCAAACACAGATTTGATAGAATTTTTTAATAAATACGGTCTTAAAACAAAAGTAGAAAGAGGCGGCAGGGTATTTCCTGTTTCAGACAAAGCAAAAGATGTGGTAGATACTTTAAATAATTTTTTAAAAAGCAAAAAAGTAACTTTATGGCTAAACACCTCTGTAGAAAAAATACTAGCAGATGATAAAAAAATAACTGGTGTCATGTTAAAGTCAGGTAAAAAAGTTAGTTGTGACAAAGTTGTATTGGCAACTGGAGGTGCCTCATATCCTGGAACTGGCTCAACTGGGGACGGGTACAAAATGGCAAAGGATTTAGGACATACCATAGTTTCTTTAAAACCCTCTTTGGTGCCACTAATCACTAATGAAAAGTGGGTTAAAAATCTACAAGGGTTGTCTTTAAAAAACGTTTCAATAACTTTATTAAATAATAAAGGTAAAAAAATATATAGTGATTTTGGAGAAATGCTTTTTACACACTTTGGAGTTTCAGGTCCTATAATACTAAGTGCAAGCCGGCATATATTAGATTATGATTATAAAGGAATAAAACTTTTAATTGATTTAAAACCTGCCCTTACAGAAGAAAAGTTAGATGAACGAATCCAAAGGGATTTTTTGAAATTTTCAAGAAAACAGTTTAAAAACGCTTTAGACGACCTTTTGCCACAAAAACTAATTCCTGTAATAATAGAGCTTTCAAGAATAGATGCTGCAAAGCCTGTAAATCAAATTACAAAAGAAGAGAGAATATCTTTGGTAAAACTTTTAAAAAACCTTACTCTATCAATTAATGGAGCAAGGCCATTAGAAGAAGCAATAGTAACAGCTGGCGGAGTATCTGTGGATGAAATTAATCCATCTACAATGGAATCAAAACTAATAAAGGGACTGTTCTTTGCCGGGGAAGTTATTGATTTAGATGCATATACAGGAGGGTTTAATTTAACAATTGCCTTTTCCACAGGGTATTTGGCAGGTAATAATTGCAGGTAAAAAAAGGGTATGTGTATTTTTTAAAAAACTTGTGCATATTATTCTTATAGTAAATATTCCCTTTTAAAACCTTTGTGGAGTGAAAAATATGAAAATTATAATATTTAAAACAAGTAGAAAACAAAAAAAACAGCGAAATAAAAAAATTTTTTCAGCATATATTTTTGAAAAGATTTTATTCTCTACTTTTGTATTTGTGTTTATAAGCTTAATTATTGTTCAGGCTGCAATGACAAATCCAAATGTAAGAGCGGTTTTAGTAAGTGAAAACAGTTTAGAAGGAAATCCCCTTCAAAATGAGGAGTATCTCTATAAAAGAGGGGAAATTTTTATTTCATTAAAAAGTGAAGATAAAAATAAAAAAGTTAAAGTATTATTAAATGGGGATACAGTGGCTGCATTTACTTCAAATATTATAAAACTATATGTTAAAGACGGAGATGTGGTGGAGATTGATTCTACTATGGCAGATAATGCAGAAGTAGAAATAATTTCTGCCAGCAGCAATATTTTAGACAAATACAAAGGCACTAATATTAAATTAAATTCAGAAATAAAACAACTGGCTAAAATACAAATTGATTAATTTTTTTATTGTTTTAATTGTGTTATTACAGTATAATATAATAGTAATTTAATAACTTTACATATAATACTTTAAAAGTTCGGAGAGATTATGGATAAGAATAATTTAAAATCCAAAGGCTTTGGCAGTAAGGAAATTGCTTCAGCAGCAATTAAAATTGCCCTTACATCACAAAGGGAAGAGGAAAAAATGTATCAGGCAGAATTCTTAGAACAGGGTATTAGAACAGTTGCTGCAGATTTTGGTGGTGAGTTTATTACCTCATTTACCAAAATAATAGAAAGAGCTGTTGTGGCTTCAAAAAGAGAAAATGTTATTTTGGATAACCATGTAGAAGAGGGTGCAGTGGCAGGAGCTACAAGAGAAGCACTGTCTCAAATAATGCCTAAGGCAATAGGCTTAAATGTAGGAGGCAAAATAGGCGTTGCCCGATATAAAAACCATATTAGTGTGGCAATATTTTTCGGTATTGGTTTACTTCATTTAAATGAAGTTTCTATTGGATTAGGGCACAGGGTTGTTTAATTGTTTTTTATATAAAATGGTAGATTGGTAGAATGGCAGAATGGAGGAAGTTAAATATGGTAAGGGCTATACGGGGAGCTACTACTGTTTTAAACAACGATAAAAGAGAAATTTTAAATGAAACAAAAAAGCTCCTTATAGAAGTAATTGAAAAAAACAATCTTAAAAAAGATGATATTATAAGTATTATTTTTACTGCCACAAAGGATTTAAATGCAACTTTTCCAGCTGTGGCAGCAAGAGAAATAGGTCTTAATGATGTGGCTCTTATGTGTATGAATGAAATTGATGTGCCAGACGGTCTTAAAAAATGTATAAGGGTAATGCTGCATGTAAATGCAAATATGGATAAAAGACAAATAAGGCATGTATATCTTAATGAAGCGAAAGTTTTAAGACCTGATTTAAACTAGATAAATTGTTTAAAAAATACTTAAAAATCAGTTTGGGAGAGTAGTATGAGTGACAAGAAAATTTCAATTGCCATTGATGGTCCTGCTGGTGCAGGAAAGAGTACAATAGCAAAAATTATATCAAAGAAATTGGGGATTTTATACTTGGATACCGGGGCTATGTACAGGGCAGTTGCACTAAAAGCAATTAATGAAAATATTGATACACTTGATGATGAGAAATTATCAAAACTTGTAGAAAATATTGATATTGAAATTGTTTATTCTAAAGATGAGCAAAAGATTTTTCTAGATGGCAAAGATGTCAGCTCTCTTATAAGAACACCTGATGTTTCAATAGGTGCGTCAAATGTTGCAACCATTCCTAATGTTAGAATAAAAATGGTTGAACTTCAAAGAAAGATATCCACAGAAAACAGTGTAGTGATGGATGGAAGGGATATTGGTTCTTATGTGCTGCCCAATGCAGATGTTAAGATTTTCTTAAATGCAGATATTAAAGAGAGAGCAAGAAGAAGATATTCAGAGCAGCTGTCTAAAAATATTGAAAATATAACATTAGAAGAGGTTTTGAAGGATATTGAATATAGGGATAAAAATGACAGTAGCAGAAGTTTTGCACCACTTACCAAAGCCTCAGATGCCATAGAGATAGATACAACAAATATGTCAATTGATGAAGTTGTAAATACAATTTTAGGATATGTGAAAAGTTATGGGTAAAGAAATAGTTAAAATTATTTTTGTTATAATCTTTTCTGTTTTTTACAGGGTTCAGATTATAGGCAGAGAAAATATTCCCAAAGAAGGTGCTGCCATTTTATGTAGTAACCATATTAGTGAGTTGGACATGTTTTTTATTGGATATAGAATGAAACGCTTAGTTCGCTATATGGCAAAGGAAGAACTTTTTAAAAACCCAATTTTAGCATTTATCATAAGAAAATTAGGAGCTTTTCCTGTAAAAAGGGGAAAAGGTGATGTAGGAGCTATAAAAACTTCTTTAAAACTCTTATCCGAAGGACATATTGTTGGTATCTTTCCTGAAGGAACAAGAAAGAAAAAAGCCCAAAAAACCAATAAAGAGATAAAAGTTAAAGCTGGTGCAGCACTTTTAGCCCAAAAATCACAGGCACCTATATTGCCTGTTTTAATAAATGGGAACTATAGATTATTTAGCAAAGTTAAAGTAATATTTGGAAAACCTTTTACACTTGATTTAGATAAAAATAAGAAATATACTAATAGTGAGTTATTATTGGAAAGTGAAAAAATTATGAAAAAAGTATATTCTCTTTTGGAGGAATAGAATTGGAAATAATTATAGCCAAATCAGCAGGATTTTGTTTTGGAGTAGACAATGCTGTAAAAAAAGTTTATGAAATGCTAAAAACAAATAATAAACAAATATACACCTTTGGACCTATCATTCACAATGAACAGGTGGTAAATTACCTTAGGGAAAAAGGGGTAAGAATAATAAAAGATATAAATGATTTAGATGATATAGATGGTAATATTGATGGAAAAGGTCATATTGTTATTAGAGCGCATGGTGTTACACCAATTATATATAAAAAGATTAAAGATAAGGGGTTGATTTTGGAAGATGCTACATGTCCATATGTAAAAAAAATACACAATCTTGTAGAAGAAAAGAGTAATGAAGGCTACAGGATAATAATTGTGGGTGACAAAAACCATCCCGAAGTAATCGGAATTAATGGCTGGTGTAACAATAATGCCTATATAATAAACAGTGTTGATGATGTAAAATTAATTAAAAAAACCGATGAAAAAGTTTGTGTTGTAGCGCAAACAACCATTACTAAAGACAGATGGCACGAAATAAATGAATGTTTAAAAGAAAAATTTGAAAACATCTTAAAATTTGATACAATATGTAGTGCCACAAGTAAAAGACAAAGCGAAGTGGAGGAAATATCCAAAACTGTAGATGTGATGATAATAATTGGAGATAGAAATAGTTCAAACACGCAAAAACTTTGCGATATTTCCAAAAAACACTGTGCTATGACTTTTAAGGTAGAGACATCTGCTGATTTACCACAGATAGATGTTGAAAAAATAAAAAAAATAGGAATTTCTGCCGGGGCTTCGACACCGGACTGGGTAATTGAGGAGGTTATTAAAAAAATGAGTGAACTAAACAATCAAGAAGTAACTAAAAATGAAGAAAATAATGGTGAAATTAATTTTGCCGATGCTTTGGAAGATTCTTTTGTAAGAATACAAGCAGGAGATATTATAAAAGGAAAGGTAATTGGTTTTAATGCCAATGAGGTTTTTGTAGATCTAGGCTATAAAGCTGATGGAATAATATCTCTTGAAGAGTACACCGATATACCTGACTTTCAAATTGAAAAAGAAGTAAAAATAGGGGATGAAATTGAAGTTTTTGTTCAACAAATTAATGATGGAGAAGGCAATGTCAGACTTTCAAAAAAACAAGTTGAAGCAAATAAAGCTTGGGAAGAAGTAGAAAAAGCTTATGAGGATAAGACACCTTTAAAAGCTATTGTAATTGAAGTTGTTAATGGAGGAGTAGTAGCTAGCTACAAGGGGGTTAGAATTTTTGTACCTGGCTCTCAATTAAGTGACAGATATGTAAAAGATTTAAGAGAATATTTAAAAAGAACTATAGAATTAAGACTAATTGATTTTAATGAAAAGAGACGCAAATTAGTTGGCTCAGCAAGAGTAATTCTTGAAGAGAGAAAAGAAAAAGCTTCTAAAGAGATTTGGGGAAATATAGAAGTGGGCAAATCTTACAGTGGAGTTGTAAAAAGCCTGACTAAATTTGGTGCTTTTGTTGATATAGGCGGTGTAGATGGGCTTATACATGTTTCTGAATTATCATGGTCTAGAATAGATCATCCTTCCGAAATTTTAAAAGTGGGTGATACTGTAGAAGTTCATGTACTAGAGTTTGACAAAGATAAGAAAAAAATCTCTTTAGGTTACAGAAAACAAGAAGATAACCCATGGGTTAAAGTGGGTCAAATGTATAAAGAAGGAGTTATTGTTACTGTTAAAGTTTTAAGAATGACGCCTTTTGGAGCATTTGTTGAAATTATAGAAGGTGTAGACGGTCTTGTTCACATTTCTCAGATATCAAATAAACGTATTGCAAAAGTTGAAGATGTTTTAGAAGTTGGAATGGAAGTTGATGCTAAAATAATTGAAATGGATGTTGAAAACAAAAAAATCAACCTTAGCATTAAAGAAGTAAAACCAATAGACCCGCCAGGCGACAGCACAGAGGAAGCTAAAGAAGAAAATAAAGAAGAGACGGAAGTTACAGAACACAAAGAAGAAATGGAAGTTACACTGGCTGATGTTGTAAAAACTTCCGAGTAAGATAAAACTTAAAAACTATTTGTATTAAAATAAAAAACATTGGAAAAATTATGATTTTTCCAATGTTTTTTATTTTATCATCTCTTTAAAGCAAAGAATTTTGAAAAATTATTGAGTATAAATGAGTATGTGCCACATAAATTAATACAAATATTAAATATATATAATTATGCTAAAAAACTATTGACTTTTGAATGAAAAGTGCTAAAATAGTTTTTGTTGAAATTCGTTTGTAAATTTCAAAATAAAGAAAGGTTGGGATATTATTTATTAAAGGAGGAAACAAATATGAATGCATTAGGACGTCATATTTTAGCAGAAATTTATGGTTGCACCGCCGACATGCTCAACAACGCAGATATTATCGAAAAATGTATGGTTGAAGCTGCGCTAAGAGCTGGAGCTGAGGTGAGAGAGGTGGCATTTCACAAATTTAGTCCACAGGGAGTTAGTGGTGTAGTAGTTATTTCAGAATCTCATTTAACTATTCACACGTGGCCGGAACTAGGTTACGCCGCCGTGGATGTTTTTACTTGTGGTGATACCGTTAATCCGTGGGATGCTTGTAATTATTTAGGTGAAATGCTTAAAGCTAAGGACATGACAGCAACCGAGGTGAAAAGGGGCATATTTGATGAACCTGTTAAAGTTGCAAATTTATAATAAACATTTATATAGATTCTTAGGGATGTACAAGTAGAGCCTAAACCAACTAACAATGGTTTAGGCTCTACTTTAATATAAGCTTTTTAAACCTTTATTTTTTAAAAACATTGTGTTAAAATATATTTAAAATATATTAATTTTTTTCTATAGTTACTATATCAAATTCCTTGTATAGTTATCACAATAATTATCATAATAAAGGAGCAGATATGGAGAGAACATTAGTTATTTTAAAACCCGATTCTGTAAGAAGAAAATTAGTTGGAGAAATAATTTCAAGATTTGAAAAAAAAAATTTCACTATAACCCACATTAAAATGATGACAATTGATGAAGAAACTATAAGTCTGCATTATTCTCATGTAAGAGGCGAATCTTTTTTCAATGATCTCACAAAATATATGACTTCTGGTCCAGTTATAGTTATTATTCTTTCGGGGAATAAAGTTATATCAACTGTCCGCAACATGATTGGAAAAACAAGTTCTTTTGACTCTTTGCCTGGCACCATAAGAGGGGATTTTGGTTCTCATGATTTTGAAAATTTAATACATGCATCTGATTCTGTCCAAAGTGCAGAATTAGAAATAAAAAGGTTTTTTCCTGAACTTACTTATTAATTTTTAGAATGGAGATATAAAATGTCAATGAACTATGAGGATTTTAAAAAAGAAATTTATAAAATAACTGGAATTGACCTTAATTCATATAAGGAAAGACAGATGAAAAGAAGACTTAATTCACTAATTAGCAAAAGGGGATTTGATGGATATCAATCATATATTGAGGCGATAAAAAAAGATTCAATGCTTTATGATGAGTTTATGACCTATATTACTATAAATGTATCTGAATTTTGCAGAAATCCTGAACAGTGGGTTAAATTAAAGGAATTTATTCTCCCAATGCTGATAAAAGAAAATAAAAAATTAAAAATTTGGAGTGCTGCCTGTTCTAGTGGGGAAGAGCCATATACCATAGCAATGATATTAAATGAATTTTATCCTCTTGAAGATATTAAAATTATTGCAACTGATTTGGACAAGGATATATTGGAAAAAGCCAAAAAAGGAATTTATGCGGAAAAAAGTATGACAAACCTTCCTAAGTCTTATTTGCAAAAACACTTTACAAAAGATGGGAACACTTATTGTATAAAAGATCAGCTAAAAGAATGTATTGAATTTAGACATCATAATTTATTATCTGATGAATACCCGTCTAACTGCCATTTAATTGTGTGCAGAAATGTTTTAATTTACTTTACAGAAGAGGCTAAAACAGAAATATATAAAAAGTTTAATAAAGCTTTAGCCCCATCAGGAGTATTATTTGTAGGAAGTACAGAACAGATACTTCTTTATAGTAACTACAATTTAAAACCAATACAAACGTTTTTTTATCAAAAAGAAAAGGATCTCTAAACTATGCAAAAAGTATATATAGACTATTTTCGGTAATAATAATTATTGGAGGTGGTCTTTTTGGTAGTTGCGATCCAAAGGGGACTTGAAGATATAAAAAGCCAACTTGAAAAAAGAGGGTTTGATGTTGTTTACATTGAAAATTATAATTATCCTGTTGATGCTATTATTTATGCAGGAAACTCATTTAATATTTCATGTATATCCAGAAATAACATGCCCCAATTTACTATGGGAAAAAGAACCCAATACGGGGTTTTTATGATTAATTCACAGGGAAAAACCATTGACGAAATAGAAGATATGCTAAAAAAAAGATGTTACACTCCTTTATTTTAAATTTATTTTTTTTTAAAACTCCATTTCCATAATTATGAATACATTCTGGCAATATACATATTCTCTTCTAAGGTCTATGGTTAGTATGTCAATAATTTCACAAAGTGCGGAAAAAATATTGACAATCATATCCTAGAGTGCTAATCTAGTTAATGTAAATATTTTATAAACTTAAATTTATAAAATCAAACTTCTGCAACATACTAGCAAAATGTTTTAACAATTTGTTTTAGGGAATAAATAAATAAGAAATTAGTTTAATATAAGGGGTAATAATTATGGACAGAAAAACAATATATTTTGATCATGCAGCGACAACACCTATAAGCTCTGAAGTTTTAGAAAAGATGTTGCCGTACTTAAAGGGGAATTTTGGAAACCCTTCATCTATATATTATCTTGGAAGAGAAAGTAAAAAAGCTGTAGAAGATGCTCGGGAAAAAGTAGCTAAAGCTATTAGCGCAAATCCAAGAGAAATATTTTTTACAGGGTCAGGAACTGAGGCAGATAACTGGGCTATAAAGGGAGTTGCCTATTCCAACAAAGACAAAGGTAACCATATAATTACCACAAGCATAGAGCATCACGCTGTTTTGCATACATGCCGCTATTTAGAAAGTGATGGTTTTGAAGTAACTTATCTGCCAGTTGATGAAAATGGGCTTGTTTCTCCTGATGATGTGTTAAAAGCAATTAAGCCCAATACAATACTTATTTCAGTTATGTTTGCAAATAATGAAATAGGAACAATTCAGCCTATTGGAGAAATAGGCAAAATTGCAAAGGAAAAAGGCATAATTTTTCACACAGATGCTGTACAAGCAGTGGGAAACGTACCTATAGATGTTAATGAATTAAATATAGACCTTTTATCTTTATCAGCTCACAAGCTTTACGGTCCTAAGGGAGTGGGAGCTTTATATATAAAAAAAGGTGTGAAAATCACATCATTTATTCATGGAGGAGCTCAAGAAAGAGGCAGAAGAGCTAGTACAGAAAATGTTGCTGGAATAGTGGGACTTGGAGAAGCCATTAAAATTGCAACTGAAAACATGGAAGAAAACAATAAAAAATTGTTAAGCTTAAGAGACAGAACAATTGAAGAAGTGCTGAAAAATATTCCTTTTACAAGGCTAAATGGGGACAGACAAAATAGACTTCCAGGAAATGCAAACTTTTCCTTTGAATTTATTGAGGGGGAATCCCTCCTTCTCATGCTTGATATGAAGGGTATTGCAGCATCAAGTGGGTCTGCCTGCACATCAGGCTCTTTAGATCCATCCCATGTTCTTCTTGCAATTGGTCTTTCTCACGAGATAGCTCATGGTTCACTTAGAATTACTTTTGGAAAAGACAATACTCATGCTGACATTGATATACTATTAAATGAATTACCTGAAATTGTTGGGAGACTAAGAGAAATGTCTCCATTATATGAAAAAGTGAAAAGAGGGAAACAATATGTATAGTGATAAGGTTATGGATCATTTTGCAAATCCAAGGAATGTTGGAGAAATAGAAAATGCCGATGGCATTGGAGAAGTAGGAAATGCCAAGTGTGGCGATATTATGAAAATGTATCTTAAAATTGAAAATAATGTAATAGTTGATGCTAAGTTTAAAACTTTTGGATGTGGTGCTGCTGTTGCTACTAGCAGTATTTCCACAGAACTTATAATAGGTAAAACTGTAGATGAAGCTCTAAATATAACTAATAAGGCTGTGGCTGAAGCTTTAGACGGCCTGCCACCTGCTAAAATGCACTGTTCAAATTTAGCAGAAGAGGCTATACGAGCAGCTATACAGGATTATAAAAACAAAAACGGTCTTTCTGACAATGAAGATGGATGCATTACATGCTGCAAAAGGTGCGAAGATATAAATCACGACATAGACTGACAAAGGGTGGAATTGATATAAAATGTCTAAAAAGAAAGTTATGATAGGTATGAGCGGTGGTGTCGATAGTTCGGTGGCCGCCGCTGTACTTTTAAAAAAAGGTTATGAAGTAATAGGCGTTACAATGAAAATATGGCCTGAAACGGGAGAAGATACAATAAAAAATGAGACAGGATGCTGTTCACTTTCTGCTGTAGATGATGCTAGAAGTGTTGCATATAAATTAGGCATACCTTATTATGTTATGAATTTTCAGGATGTCTTTCATGGCAAGGTAATTGATTATTTTAAAAATGAATATTTAAAAGGCAGGACCCCTAATCCTTGTATTGCCTGCAACAGATATGTTAAGTTTGAGGCTATGCTTCAAAAAGCAGTATCTATGGGGATAGATTATGTGGCTACAGGACATTATGCAATTATTGAATATAACGAGAAGTTAAAAAGATACTTACTTAAAAAATCAGTAACTGATAAAAAAGACCAGACATATGCACTGTATAATTTAACCCAGGACCAACTTTCCAGAACATTAATGCCTATTGGCGACTACTCAAAGGAAGAGGTAAGGGAAATTGCAAAAAAACTAGGTCTTGATGTGGCTTCAAAACCTGACAGCCAGGAAATATGCTTTGTGGAAGACAATAATTATGCAAAGTTTATTAAGGAAAATACAGATAAAAAAATTAAGCCTGGATATTTTGTTGATACAAAGGGAAATATCTTAGGAGAACACAAGGGAATAATTCACTATACTGTAGGTCAAAGAAAAGGTCTTGGGATAGCTTTTGGAAAACCTATGTATGTGATAGGTGTGGATGCTCAAAACAACAATGTAATATTAGGAGAAAACCACGAAACCTTTTCTAAATCCCTTATAGCAGATGACTTAAATTATATAATGATTGATAAATTAGAAAAGCCTATGGAAGTAAAGGCAAAAATCAGGTACTCTGCAAAAGAAGCAGATGCAACTATTTATCCTATCCAGGATGGAAAGGTGAAGGTTGTATTCAAAGACCCTCAGCGAGCTGTAACCCCGGGACAGTCAGTTGTCTTTTACAGTGATGATATAGTTGTAGGTGGGGGAGTAATAATGTAAAAAAATTTATTGTAAACTGCCTTAATTTGTGTTAAAATAATTAGAAGTATAAATTTTAAAATTAAAAAGTAAAAGGCTTTGAAGGAGACAAAGTAGCCTTCTATGGTTACATCAAAGAGAATAGCCTGTTTTGGTGGAAGGGCTTATGAACATGGAAGGACGAATTACACTCTAGAGCTTCACACTGAAATCATGGGCAAAGTCCCATTTAGTAGGTGTACGACGGTTACCGACCGTTACATCGGTTATATATAATGAGGCATATCTTTTAGATATGCAAAATAAGGTGGTACCACGGGAACTTTCTCGTCCTTAAAGCATAGGATGTGAAAGTTTTTTTATTATTGATATTAGTATTTAAATATATAGGAGGAATTTATTATGTCTAGTGTATTTCAAACTTTAAAAGAAAGAGGGTTTATTGCTCAAATTACCCATGAAGAACCAGTAAAAAAAATATTAGAAAATGAAAAGGTTACTTTTTATATTGGATTTGATCCCACAGCGGACAGCCTACATGTAGGACACTTTCTTCAAATGGTTGTAATGTCCCATATGCAAAAAGCAGGACACAGACCTATTGCAATTATAGGTGGCGGAACTACCATGGTGGGAGACCCCACAGGTAAAACAGATATGAGAAAAATGATGACCAGGGAAGAAATACAAAAAAATGCTGAGAATTTCAAAAAACAGCTTTCAAAATTTATTGATTTTTCTGATGGAAAAGCACTAATGATTGATAATGCAGACTGGCTGCTAGAATTAAATTATGTTAGATTTTTAAGAGAAATAGGTGTGCATTTTTCTGTTAACAGAATGCTTACAGCTGAGTGTTTTAAATCAAGACTTGAAAAAGGTCTGTCTTTTATAGAATTTAACTATATGCTTATGCAAAGTTATGACTTTTTAAAACTCTACCAGGATTATGGCTGTGTTTTACAATTAGGCGGGGATGACCAGTGGTCAAATATATTAGGTGGAATTGACCTTATAAGAAGAGTTGAAGGAAAAGAAGTATATGGTATGACATTTAACCTTCTTACCACTAGTGAAGGAGTTAAAATGGGCAAAACTGAAAAAGGTGCCCTTTGGT
Organism: Clostridium sp.; assembly: GCA_012517995.1. Lineage (GTDB taxonomy): Bacteria > Bacillota > Clostridia > Acetivibrionales > Acetivibrionaceae > Herbivorax. The sequence continues at coordinate 3,566 of JAAYTS010000011.1, read as the reverse complement.
TAGATGCCAACAAAACACCTCCATATGAATTTTACCAGTACTGGCGAAATATTAATGATAAAGACGTTATTAACTGCCTTAAACTTCTTACTTTCCTTCCTATGGATGAAATTGAAAAACTCTCTAAATTAGAGGGGCAGGAAATAAATGAGGCAAAAAAAGTATTGGCATATGAGGTTACAAAGCTTATTCACGGAGAAGAAGAAGCAATAAAGGCGCAAAATGCTGCCCAGGCCCTTTTTGGAAAAGGTGTCAGCTCTGATGATATGCCTACAACTGAAATTAGCAATAATGACATTCTAGATGGAATAAATATAATTGATTTACTTGTAAAAACCAAACTTGTTCCTTCAAAAGGAGAAGGAAGACGCCTTATACAACAAGGTGGCATATCTGTTAACAATGAAAAAATTAATGAATTTAATTTTACAGTAAAAACAGATGATTTTAAAGATAATGAACTTATAATTAAAAAAGGAAAAAAGGTATATCATAAAGTTAAGTTAGTTTAGATTTTAGAATAAATGTAAAAAGCTCCATTACTATATATGCACTTTATAAATTTATGGTAATGGAGCTTTTTTTATAAAAATTTAAAATTTTTATTTTATAGGATAAAAGACTGGTTTTCTGTTTTCAAAATAAGAAATATATTTAAACCCTGCTTTTTCAATAAGTTCTTTTATATATGAAAATTTATATGCTATATAATCTGGTGTATGAGCATCAGAACTTGCACAAATTATTTCCCCGCCTAATTCCTTATATCGTTTAATAATATCAAAATCAGGCATTGGTGACCCTAAGTTGTACCTATATCCTGACGTATTTACCTCTAGACCTCTTCCTAAAGAAATTAATTTGTTTAATATAGCATCAATATAATCAGAGAACTCATGATATTTTAACGTATTGACATCATAACGTCCATACCTCCTTATAAGGTCTATATGCCCTAATACATCAAAGTTTTTAAAATTCAAAATACCTTCTAATACAGCTTCAAGGTATCTGCCATATGCTTCTTTTCTGGTTTTTCCTTTGCAAAAATCCCCATTATGAAGATCTAATTTGTCAACAACATGGGTTGAAAGTATTACTATGTCAAAATCATATTTTTCAACAACTTCTAAAGATTCATCTAAAACATGTGGCTGTATACCAATTTCAATACCCTTACATATTTTTATTTTTTTGCTGTAATCCTCTTTTAACTTGTCGATAAATTCAGAATATTTGTCAAAATCAATCATAAATACATCGTCATAATCAGGATAATCATAATCTAAATGATCTGTAAATGCTATACCGTATAGCCTTAAATCCATTGCTGTTTCTATAGCTATATTACATTGCATTTCGCTGTCTCCTGAAAAGCTACTGTGAACGTGGCAATCAAACATTTTTGTCCTCCCTAAATTTTTTAAAAATTAGATTTGAATATATTTTATTTATAAAGTATAATTATATTTAAGTCAAGTAAATACCATATGTTTATAATATTTGTTTTGGACATACAAATTATTTGCAAATTATATAGACAAACAATTTTTGTTTATAATAAATGATTAGATATTTTATATTTTAAATATTAAATATTTTTACTTTTGGGGAAGGAAAGGAAAAGGTTGTGAGTAAAAAGGAAACACTATTTTCTAACTTATTGGATTTACTTTTAGGAAATACTAAAACAAAGAAAAAATTTCTAGATACAAATACAGCATCAGCAGACCTATATTATTATGACGATATAAATTTACAACCATGGAGTCATAAATTAAAAGCTGCAGTAAATAGGCTGTTTGTTGTTATTATCTCAATTTATTTTATTATTATAATTCTTCAGGCCTCTGGTCGTATAGGAGTAGAATACAGAGGATTTTTTGCAGTATTAGAAGTAGGTATTTCAATTTTTATTTCATACCGCTTTGCTTATTTAGGAATGTCTATATCTGTAGTTGTAAATGGTATTGCAGCTATATACTTTTTTAAATCTTCTGCCCTTTTGTCTGAAAGTCTTTTTGCAAATATTAATAAAATACCAGATTATGCGGTAAATGGAGCTTTATATGCGCCGCCACTTTTAATAAATCTTGCATTTATGAGAATATCACTAATTATTGTGTCCATTATAGTTGCATATATTTCATCCCAAAAAAGCAAACAAATATACAAGCTAGAAAGAATAGCTTTTATTGATAGTCTTACAGGACTTTATAACCACAGGTATTTTCATACATTAATTGAAGAAAAAATAGAACATGCAGATAATAGAAATAGCTCATTAGGAATGATAATGATTGATATTGATAACTTTAAAAATTACAATAATACTTATGGACGAAATGAAGGTGATGAGCTTTTAGCAAAAACTGCACATGTGTTATTTAATGAAACAAAGAAAAGTGATGTTGTTTCTAGATATGGTGGAGACGAATTTGCAATATTGATTTCTGAAACTGACACAAATGATATTTTATGGTTTATTGAACGTATAAAAAATTCCTATAGAGAAATGGTAGAAATGAAAAACATCCCTGAGGAAATGACTCTTTCTATAGGATATTCAATATATCCTAATTTTGCAAAAAACAAAGAAGACTTGATTATGCAATCTAACAGAGCTCTTTATCAGGCAAAAAACAAAGGTAAAAACAATGTACAGTTATACAAGGATATTTTTGAAGAAATCAAAGCTTTTTTTGATTCAGATGAAAATCAATTATTTGGAGGGGTCAGGGTTCTTTTAAGTACAGTTTCTGCTAAGGACAGGTACACCTTTGGACATTCTCAGCGAGTTATGGAGTATTGTAAAAAGATAGGAAAAGTTCTTAAACTTGATAAAAACAGGCTGCGTGAATTGAAAATAGCTGCTTTACTCCATGATATTGGTAAAGTAGAAATACCTGAGGAAATATTAAATAAAACTACTTCATTAAACAATTCAGAACTCCTTATTATGCGCAATCATCCAAATTATAGCGTTGATATTTTAGAGCCTTTATCAGATATGGAATCTTTAATAGATACCATAAAATATCATCATGAAAGATATGATGGAAAAGGCTACCCATCTGGAATTAAGGGAAATGATATTCCTTTAGAAGCTAGAATTCTTTGTGTTGCTGATGCATACGATGCTATGTTATCCAATCGCCCTTACAGGAAAGGGATGGAAAAAAGGCAAGCTTTAGAAGAATTAAAAGCAAAATCAGGCACTCAGTTTGATCCACTTGTTGTAAATACTTTTATAAATATATTAAATGAATGAAATTAATATACTAAAAACATTGCATTAGTTTTTTAAATCATGTAAAATGTAGATAGGTCGTTTTTTCAATTCTCATATTAAGTTTTTCTTTTTTTTTAATGGGGGAGCATTTTAGATACTAAAAAGCAAGTATAGAAAGCAAGTATTATTATACTGCTTAAGGAGGATTTTTTGTATGCGCAAAAGGCTTACCCAAATAAGTATGGATTATAAAATTCTTGTACTAGACGATGAAGAGGGTATAATTAATTCTATAAAGGTAATGCTTAACCGAAATGGCTATTATTGTGTGGGT
>JAAYTS010000088.1 GCA_012517995.1 Clostridium sp. | reverse complement strand
TGGGCTAACACTAGAAAAAGCTACTGGCACACAGCCAATAGCTGGATTCTTTCAACAACCCTAACCAATGCTAGGTTTGAAAAGCAAGGATATTTAAGTCTTCTTAAATATTACCTTGAAGTTAGAGTGTAAACTATGAAATCGCCGTATACGAGAACCGTACGTACGGTGGTGTGGGAGGTCGGTAAATAAAATAATTATTTACCTCCTACCCGATTGTTGGAATTCCAAACAGGCCGCCTGTGGCTGATGCAGGAAGGGACAGGGTAGTTAAAACCACTTCACTGGATGGGGCAAAAGTTTTATTGGATGGTTCCTTGTCCTTTGACCCTGATTCTCAACTTAAAAAATTTGTAGCACCAAATACTCCATATGACGGAAGAAACATAATAAAATATAAATGGTACGGGATATTCGGAGAAGTAGAAGGAATTTCCCCAACAGTAACCTTGCCAATTGGTACATGGGATATAACACTTATAGTTAGTGACGGATTAATAAACTCAACAGATAAAGTAACCATTACAGTAAAAAAAGAAGATGAGTTGTTTTTATATGAGGACTTAAATGAAGATGGGAAAATTGACTCTTTAGATTCTGCCTTATTAGGAAGATATATACTTGTGATAATTACTGAGTTTCCCACTGAAAATGGCGAAATAGCGGCTGATTTAAATGGAGATGGAAAAATCAATACAATGGATTATACACTACTAAAAAGATATATTTTGAGTATGATAGATAAATTTCCAGTAGAAGATATGTAATTTTTAATGTACAAAAATTTAGTAAATAATAAAAGTCAGTGGTTATACTATTAAAATAGTATTCTGCTGGCTTTTTTATTTTAATAAAAATCTAAACATAAACCTTACAAAGTGTATGAAAAATTTACAAAAATATATTAATGGCGAAAAACTAAAAAAATTGATGTAAAGAAGTTATTGCCTGAATAAATAAGATTATAAAAGGTTAACTTAGGAACAATGAAAAGTGAAATGCAGTAGGAGAGTGATGAAATGAGCTATGCCAGATTAGGAAAAAATAAATTTATTATCTTTTTGTTAACTTGTTTTGTAATTTTAGCTTTTATATATATTAAAACTATTTTCTCTCTTCCAAGTCAGATAACCCTTTTTGAAAATAGGGAATATACTTATGATTTTAAAAGTCCGTTTTTTGTAGATATTAAGCCAGATACTGATGATGTGCTGATATTTGAAAGTACAGATGTTAGCCTTGATGATGGACATTTTAAACTTTCCAGCCCTATAATGTTTAAACCCCAAAAAATGGGTAGGGTAAACTTAAACATGACATTATTTGGATTTATACCATTAAAGACAATGCAGGTGGATGTGGTACAAGATAGAGAAGTTGTTCCTTGTGGTAATACCATTGGAGTAAAAATAGATGTGGAAGGTTTTTTAGTCATAGCATTGTCAGAGTTTGAAACTTTAGACGGAAAAAGTCTGGCACCTGCTAAAGATGCAGGAATTAAACCCGGTGACTTAATTGTAGAAATAGATAAAAAGCCAGTTAAAAACATAAGTCATTTAATTAAATATTTAGATAAATTTGACGGAAAAAGCATTCATGTAAAGTACAAAAGGGGAAACAGTTATCACAATACTATAATAAATCCAGCTATATCTTTAGAAAGTGAAAAATATCAATTGGGAATGTGGCTTAGGGAGAGTACTGCAGGAATTGGAACTTTAACTTTCTATGACCCTAAGACTAAAAAATTTGGTGCATTAGGTCATGGTATTACTGATGTTGATACAGGTATACTGATGCCTTTAGATGATGGAGAAATAGTGGAATCAAATATTTTAACAGTTAAAAAAGGAAAGCAAGGAGAGCCAGGTGAATTAAAAGGTATATTAATTGAAGATAAAGAAAAATTGGGAGTTATAAATAGAAATTGCGACCAGGGTATTTATGGAGTTTTAAATGAGAATGCTAAAAATGAATTTCCTAATAAATTGTATTCTATCGGGCTTAAAGATGAAATAAAAATAGGAGCAGCTTCTATTATGTCAAATATAGATGGAAAATCTGTAGAAGAATATGATATAGAAATTCAAAAAATATCTGAAAGAAATATAGGTGGCTCAAAAGGAATGATGATTAAAGTTACAGACAAAAGATTATTAGAAGCTACTGGAGGAATTGTCCAAGGGATGTCTGGAAGTCCTATATTGCAAAATGGAAAACTTATAGGTGCTGTAACACATGTACTGATAAATGACCCTACAAAGGGATATGGCATTTTTATTGAAAATATGATGAAAAATATAGATACGCTAAATACAAATATAAAAAAAGCAAGCTAAGACACTATTTAAAATAAGCATTAAAGGTATATTTGCGTATTTCCCATATTAAAGGGATATTTCCTGAAAATAAATAAATAATACGTTTTAGTTTATATGTTTATTTAGAACTTGAAAGTATATTAAAATATAGTGTTTTAGAAATAAGTAAAAAAATACAAAAAGTAATATGTTGGTTTTTTTGTACATTTGAAAAAATGTTGGCAAATAAAGCCTTGAAATTTTGTCGAATAGTAAATATAATAATATTGTAAATACTTGTAACAATTTTAAGAAATAGCTTAGTAAAAAAACTCTATTTCCAACTAAAGACAAAGGGGGAGTCAAATTGCCACAAAAGAAAATACAAGTAGTAATTGCTGATGATAATAGGGAATTTGGAGATATTTTAAATGAGTACCTTAGTAATCAAGCTGATATTGAAGTAGTAGGTATTGCCAGGGATGGTATAGAGGCATGTGATATTATAAAGTCTAAACTTCCGGATATTGCTATCTTAGACATCATTATGCCTCACCTGGATGGACTAGGTGTATTAGAAAGAGTTAACTCCATGGATATAAGTAAAAAGCCTTTATTTATAGTTTTATCAGCTGTGGGGCAGGATAAAATTACTCAAAGGGCACTGGCTTTAGGTGCAGAGTATTATGTAGTAAAGCCTTTTGATATGGAGGTTTTGGTTTCTAGAATAAGGCAGCTTAAAAATGTTACTCAATCTAATATTATAAAATCTGCTTATTCTGGAGAGGATTTATCACGCAGTGTTCCAAAGCCAATGAATATTGAGGCGGAAGTTACAAATATTATGCATGAAATTGGAGTACCTGCACATATTAAGGGATATCAATATTTAAGAGATGCTATAATGATGGTGGTAGAAGATCTTGAGATTATTAATTCTATTACAAAGCAACTGTATCCATCAATTGCAAAGGAATATAACACCACCCCAAGCAGGGTGGAAAGAGCTATAAGACATGCTATTGAAGTTGCTTGGAGCAGAGGACAGATAGATACAATAGATTCTCTTTTTGGATATACAATTAATATTGGAAAAGGTAAGCCTACTAATTCAGAATTTATAGCAATGGTAGCGGATAAGTTAAGACTTGAAATGAAAGTGGCAAATTAAGCTTAAAAAGTGGATTATATTTAGTTCTAGGTAATTTATAAATAATTAATTTATAACTAATCTGTCTTTCTTAAAAATATAGAAAGGCAGATTTATTTTTACATATTTATTATTATTTAATTTTTAGTACTTGATTTAATTTAAAAAAAATGTAATAATAATTATGTAGTTTTTAAAAATATCATCTATTATGTGGAAAATATTTCCTGTTTCAAATCATAATATGTTTTCTTTTATGTAATTTCTTTATGGGGAAAAGCAAGGTTTCATTTATGCAATTTAATAATTTAATAATCCAAGAAATAATATGATGGAGTGTGAAAACTATGAAAAGAGTGCTTGTTGCTGACGATGCAGCTTTTATGAGAACATCTTTAAGGTTGATGCTTGAAAAGAATGGCTATGAGATTGTTGCAGAAGCAGAGAATGGAATTGTTGCTTTTGACAAGTACAAAGAAGTTTCCCCGGATATAGTTACCATGGATATTACTATGCCAATATGTGACGGAATAGAAGCTGTAAGAAAAATAAAAGAATATGATAAAAATGCTAAAATAATCATGATTTCTTCAATGGGACAGGAGAGTTTTGTTAGAGAAGCAGTTTTAGCAGGCGCAAGAGGCTTTATAGTGAAGCCGTTTAAAGAAGAAAAAGTTATAGAAGCTATAAAAAAGCTTTAAAGGAGATGTGTACATGGTGGACAATACTAATCATGAGCCGATGGTTGAGATGTTTGTATTTGAGACTAGTCAGCTAATGGATGAATTAGAAGAAACATTAATAAACAGTGAAAAGGAAAGTGGATTTACCTCAACAATAGATGAAATATTTAGAATCATGCATACTGTTAAAGGTTCTGCAGCTATGATGATGTATGACAATATTTCATCTTTGGCACATTCAATTGAAGATTTGTTTTTCTATCTTAGAGAAGAAAAACCAGATAATGTTGATGCATCAACTGTTACCGATATGGTTTTAGATGGTGTGGATTTTATAAAAAATGAAGTTTCTAAAATTCAAAATGGAATGGACTCTGAGGACAGTGCAGAAGAACTTATTGAAAAAATAAATGAATTTCTCAAGTCTTTGAAAAAACAAAATCCAAATGAAGAGGTAAAAGAAACTTCAAAAACTGAAACAGAAACTAACCAGCAGTATTATATAATTTCTAAAGGAGCTTCTGAAAGTTCTGGCAATTACAGATATGAAGCTCATTTAAAGTTTACCGATGGTTGTGAAATGGAAAATATAAGAGCATTTTCTGTAATTCATGATTTAAAAGAAATTGGACACATTATCTATTTTTATCCTGAAAATGTTATTGAAGATGAAAAAGCTAGTGAGATAATTAGAAATGAAGGTTTTAAAATTGAATTTCAAACAGATTTGAATCTAGAAGAAATAAGGGACAGGCTTAATCATACGCTTTTTTTAGATAAATTGGACATATATGTTAAAAGTGATGATTTTGTAGAAGATTTTCAAAGTAAAGAGGCATTAAAAGAAAAAAATGAGATAATTTTAGATGACTCAGAGGTGGAAGAAAAAAAAGCATCTATAAACCAAAATTCAAACCAAAATTCCGAAAAGCAAAGCAATAAAAAGGCAAGCAATCCACTAGAGAAAAGTGACAAAAAGGTTCCTGCAAATAAAAGCATATCATCAGGAAAACAAAGTGTAATTAGTGTAAATATAACAAAGCTTGATTCCCTTATGGATTTAGTGGGGGAATTGGTTATTTCAGTGGCTATGGTAACACAGAATCCTGAATTAAAGGGTCTTCCTTTAAACAATTTTTATAAAGCTGCAAGACAGCTTAACAAAATAACAAATGAATTGCAAGATGTGGTAATGTCAATTAGAATGGTGCCTTTAGCAGCAACTTTCCATAAAATGAACAGAATAGTGCGGGATATGAGCAAAAAACTAAGTAAATCTGTTGAATTAGAAATAATTGGAGAAGAAACTGAAGTTGATAAAAATATTATTGAAAGAATATCAGACCCACTTATTCATCTTATTAGAAATTCCATTGATCATGGTATAGAAGAAATAGAAGAAAGAAAGAAAAAAGGTAAAGATCCCGTTGGAAAACTTGTTTTAGAGGCAAAAAATGCGGGCGGGGATGTTTGGATAATTATAAAAGATGATGGAAGAGGTCTTGATAAAGAGAAAATACTTTCTAAAGCGAGGGAAAATGGACTAATTGAAAAGGCAGAAGAGGAGCTTACAGATAAAGAGATTTACTCTTTTATTTTCAAGCCGGGTTTTTCAACTAAGGAAAATATATCAGAATTTTCAGGTAGAGGCGTAGGAATGGACATTGTAATGAAAAATATTGAAACTGTAGGCGGAACTGCTTATGTGGATAGTAAACCAGATGAAGGAACCACCATATCAATTAAATTTCCTTTGACTTTAGCTATTATTGACGGAATAACAGTTAAAGTTGGAGAGTCAAGATATACGATACCTACAGTATCCATAAAAGAATCTTTCAAAGTAAAGGATGAAGCTATTGTTGTAGATGAAAAAGGAAATGAAATGATTATGGTTAGAGGAGAAGCATATCCTGTTTTAAGGTTGCACAAATACTATAAAATAAATACCGAAATAACCGATATTAATGATGGAATAGTTGTTATGGTTGAAAATGATTATAGGACATATTGTATTTTTGCTGATGCTCTTTTAGGAGAACAGCAGGTGGTAGTAAAAGCTCTGCCAAAGTATGTTGAAAATGCAAAAGGAATTGCAGGTTGTACCCTCTTAGGTGATGGCAGCATAAGTCTTATATTGGACATTTCAAAACTTATGAATTAAACAAGATTAAACAAGGAGGTATTTAGGTATGTCAAAACTTTTAGAAAAAGATATTTTAGAATATGAAGAGGATACCCAGAAAGGAAAATACTTAACTTTTGCTATAGCTAACGAAATTTATGGAATAGAAATAAAATATGTAACTGAAATAATTGGAATACAAAAAATAACAGAAATACCTGAGGTGCCGGACTATGTAAAGGGAATAATAAACCTAAGAGGTAAAATAATACCTGTCATGGATGTAAGACTCAGATTTAAAAAAGAACCTTTAGAGTATAATGACAGGACATGTATAATTGTAGTAGAAATAAGAGAAATTTCATTAGGTCTTATTGTTGACAGCGTATCTGAGGTAATATCAATAGCTGAAACAGATATTGTTCTTCCTCCTGATTCAAGTACTGGTTTTAACAACAGGTATATTAAAGGAATTGGTAAAATAGGAGAAGATGTCAAATTACTTATTGATTGCGATAAACTTATTAATGATGAGGATTCTGAGATTTTGGTGAATATTTCATGATTTCAACAAAATAAATGATACTTGGTGATAATTTATGATAAACATTTCAGACAAGGAATTCCAGCACTTATCTGCATATGTCAAAAATAATTATGGAATAAATTTAAGTGAGAAGAAAAAAAGTCTGGTGGTTGGAAGACTGCAAAATATTTTATTGGAACATAATTTTAAAAATTTTTCTCAGTACTATGATTACATACTTTCCGACACCAGTGGGGAAGCGGTTACAGGTCTTATAAATAAGATAACTACAAATCACACCTATTTTATGAGAGAATCCGACCACTTTGATTTTTTTAAAGAAAAAGTACTTCCATTTTGGGAAAAGTCAATACATGGCAAAAAGGACTTGAGAATATGGAGTGCAGGCTGTTCTAGTGGGGAAGAACCATATACTCTAGCTATGATTATTTCTGATTATTTTGGAGATGAAAAATATTTATGGGATACTAGAATTCTTGCAACAGATATATCTTTGAAAATGATAAACAAAGCAAAAGCAGCAGTTTATTCTGATGAGCAGGTAAGTTCTCTTCCTAAGATATGGAGGCTTAAGTATTTTGAAAAAAACCATGAGAATAATTGGAAGATTAAAGAGTCGATGAGAGGAGAGGTAATATTTAGAATATTTAATTTGATGAATAAGGAATTTCCGTTTAGAAAAAAATTTCATGTAATATTTTGTAGAAATGTAATGATATATTTTGATAATGAAACAAAAAATAATTTAGTAAACAAGTTTTATGAATATACTGAGCAAGGTGGGTATTTATTTATAGGTCATTCAGAATCGTTAAACAAAGAAAAAACAAAATACAAATATATTATGCCAGCAGTATATAGAAAGGAATAGATAGTGTGAATACAATGAAGATTGGTTTAAGAAAAAAAATTAAGGTTCTGATAGTTGATGATTCTTTGGTGTTTAGGGAACGACTTGCAAGAGGCTTAGCACAAGACTCTGGTATTGAGGTTGTGGGAACAGCCCCTAATGCTTATGTGGCAAGAGATAAAATAATAAAATACCGTCCGGATGTAATGACTCTGGATGTGGAGATGCCTAAGATGAATGGAATTGAGTTTTTAAAACGTCTTATGCCACAATACCCTATACCAGTGGTGGTAGTAAGCTCTGTGAGTGAAAATGTATTTGATGCTTTAAATGCTGGTGCAGTTGACTTTATTACAAAGCCGGATTTTAGAAAACAAATGAGCAGTGATTTCTTTATAAATGAATTGATTGTAAAAATAAAAAGTGCTTCAACGGCAAAGGTTGGACACTGGAAAAAGGATATTTTATTAGATGAGGTTTTAAGAAGTCCAAAAGAAGATATTACAAATAAAATTATAGCAATAGGTGCTTCCACAGGGGGCACTGAAGCAACAGCAAAGATTATATCTACATTCACAAAAGACATGCCGGGTACCGTTATTGTACAGCATATGCCGGCTGTTTTTACAAAAATGTATGCAGATAGATTAAACAACTCCTATTTAGTGGATGTAAAAGAAGCAGAAAATGGGGATAACCTTTATCCTGGCAGGGTTTTAATTGCCCCTGGTGAACATCAGATGAGACTTAAAAAAAGAGGAAATACCTACTATGTAGAATGTTTTAGAGGTAATAAAGTAAGTGGACATTGTCCTTCAGTAGATGTATTGTTTTCATCAGTTGCAGAAGTGGCAGCTAAAAATGCTATAGGAATAATCTTAACAGGTATGGGAAGCGATGGTTCAAGAGGTCTTTTAGAAATGAGGCAAAAAGGGGCAAGAACCATTGGACAAGATGAAAAAAGCTGCGTTGTTTACGGAATGCCAAAAGTCGCTTATGAAATTGGTGCAGTTGAAAAACAGGTACCTTTGGATAAAATACCACAGACTATACAATGGATGCTGGAGGGATGAGGAGGTTTTTAATGGAGGGATGTTCACATATAAATAAATTTGCCAAAGAAATAGACAGGTTAAAAATTACTCTTCAGAGTATAGGAGATGGGGTAATTACCACAGATTCTGAGGGTAATGTTAATATGATGAACAAAGCAGCAGAACATTTAACAGGTTGGACATGTAATGAGGCAAAAGGCAAACCTATTGGTGAGGTTTTTTCAATAGTTAATAAAGAGACAGGCAAATCTTTGGAAAGTCCATATACTTTTGTATTGAAAGCTAAAAAGCCAGTAGGTTTAAAAAAACATACCGTGCTTATTTCAAAAGATGGAAAGGAAAGTTATATTTCTGCAAATAGTGCGCCTATTGTTAATAATAAAAACCAAATAAGAGGAATTGTAGTTGTATTTAGAAATATAACTAGAATTATTAGAGCTGAAAGAGAATTGGCAAATGAAAAGAAAAACTTAAAGCTAATATTTGATTCTGCCCCCATAGGAATGGTTCTTGTTGATAAACATTATAAAATAATGAGAACAAATGACTCACTGGGATTTTCAAATATTAATGAGAATAACGCATTATACAAAAGACTTGGAGAAGGGATGTGCTGTGTTAATAGCAGTAAATTTGATGAAAATTTTAAAAATAAAGGAGCATGCAAAGATTGTAAAATTATTAAAACCATTGATAACGTCTTTAAGACAGGGGAAGCTGTTTATGGAGTTGAGGTGGAACAGTTATTTTTTATTAAATCAGAGAAAAAAAAGCTGTGGTTGAGGCTAAATGCCGTTCCTTTAGTTATAGATGGAAAAGAGTTAGTTTTAATTACATTTGACAATATTACCGATAAAAAGAAAATGGAGGTGGAGCTAAAGAGGGCAAAGGAAGAGGCAGAAGCTGCAAATAAAGCTAAAAGTGAATTTTTAGCAAATATGAGCCATGAAATCCGCACCCCTTTAAATGGGATTATAGGAATGACAAAACTAACTTTAAACACCAATCTTGATGAAGAACAAAGAGAAAATATTAATATAATTAATTCTTGTGCTCACATGCTTTTAAATGTAATAAATGACATTTTAGATTTTTCTAAGATAGAAGCTGGAAAAATGACTTTAGAAAGTATTCAATTTAACATTATTAATCTTTTAGATGATGTATATAAAGCTCATATGGTAAAAGCAAAAGAAAAAGGTCTTGGATTTAGTTATAGAGTGGATAAGAATATACCCCAAAATTTAGTTGGAGATTCTAATAAACTTTCACAAGTATTAAATAATTTATTATCTAATGCTATAAAGTTTACCGATGATGGAGAAATTTCAATTGCAGTTGATGTGTTAGAGGATTTAGAGAAAAAAATTAAATTAAGATTTGCAGTTTCAGACACAGGTATTGGAATTTCAAAAGAAGATATAAAAAAGCTTTTTATAAGTTTTAGCCAAGTGGATGGTTCTATTACCAGAAAATATGGGGGTACAGGATTAGGGCTTGTAATATCTAAAAGAATTGTTGAAATGATGGGTGGGGATATTTGGCTTGAAAGTGAGCCAGGGAGAGGAAGTGTTTTTTATTTTACATGTGAGTTGGTTAAGCAAAATGTTAGAGAATATAAGAAGGAATACCACAAAGATAACAATAAAATCAAGGTAAATAGAAAGCTTCAAGTGCTTATTGTTGAAGATGATGAAGTAAATCAAATGGTTTTATCAAAAGCTATAAAAAGAAAAGGACATTTGGTTAGTACTGCCAATAATGGAGTTGAAGCGTTAAATTTAATTAAAGAAAAAAAATTTGATTTAATTTTAATGGATATTCAGATGCCTGAAATGGATGGTATAAGAACCACAAAGAAAATAAGAGAAATGGAAAAAGGGACTAGAAAACATGTTCCTATAATAGCAATTACTGCACATGCCTTAAAAGGTGACAGGGAAAAATTTTTATTATCCGGAATGGACAGGTATATAGCAAAACCTATTAATTTTGAAGAACTATTTCAAATTATAAATGAAATTTTTAATATACGAAAAAATGAGAAAAATACAGTGGAAATAAATCAGCCAGTTTATAAAAAAGAGAGTATTACAAGTTATTTAAGAGAAAAAAGCATAACTGATTATATAGAGGATTTAGAAAAGGCTCTTGAAGAAAAGGACAAAAACCTAATTGAAATAAATGCAGCAAAAATTAAAAATATTGCAAAAAAAAGCGAGGAAAAAAATATTTCTTTTAAAATATTGCTTTTGGCAAGAAAAGGCAATTACGATAAAATTCATCAGTATATAGAACAACTTAAGCAGCTGATTTAAAAAATTTACTTTATATAAACTTAAAGTGCCTGGACTTATATAATTCCAAAAGGAAAGGGGAAAATATCATGAGGATTCTTATTGCAGAAGATGATTTTGCCTGTCGGAAGTTTTTGTACAAATTTCTTTCTTCTTATGGGGACTGTGATATAACAATTGATGGAATTGAGGCTATAGACGCTTATATGATGGCATTAGAGGAAGAAAGACCTTATGATTTGATTTGTTTAGATATAATGATGCCCAAAATGGATGGAAAAAAAGTTCTTAAAGCAATAAGGGATATAGAAAGACAGAGGGAAATTGATGAATCTTGCAGGGTGAAAATAATAATGACTACTGCATTAAATGATACAACAAATGTATTTGACTCCTTTGAAACAGGCTGTGAAGCCTATGCAGCAAAACCTATTGATACCGATAAGTTTGTTCGGGCTATGGAAAAACTTGGTTTGATAAATAATGAGGGATAAAGGCAAAAAATGCCACTATCCCGGTTATACTTTTTTAAATACTTTTTTAGTTAGTTTTTTAAAAAAGTTTCCGCTGTTTTTTTCCCGCCACATTGCTAAAGATTTATCAACATTTTCAAAGTGTTTTTCCATTTTCCCTTCAAACTTTCGCATGTTGTTTTCTACACATGCACCAAGTTCAAGTTTAGTTTTATAAATTTCAGTTGTAATATCCTCTTTAGCATTTGTTACTGTAGTTGAAAAACTATCTACAATTTTTTCACCAAAATCCTGAAAAAATTTTTGTATTTCTAATGCGTTGTTTTTCTCATTTATATGGGTAAGAGAATTAGCATCTTTGTTTTCTTCAGGTTGTGGAGATATTAATTCAATTTCTGGCTTAAGTATTTTTTTAATTGCTTTAATTTCTAAGCCCTCATCACGCATGTTTTTTATTTGATACATGATATTAGCAAGATCCGGAGTGTAATACCGTCTTCCCCTTTTATCCTTAGGAACATACATATTAAATTCTTTCTCATAATATCTTAGAGCATGATCTGTAATACTAAGACTTTGGCTTAATTCAGTAATGGTATACCGATCTTTTAGTACTTGCATTAAATCCCTCCCATTAGCTGTTTTTATTTCAAAACAAGTACTATGATAGCATTAATTAGAGAATTAAGCTATTATTTTCTCAATATTTCCATGAGGTTTTCAATGTCATAAGGCATGGGAGCAGCTAACTCTAGAGGTTTTTTATTAATTGGATGGATAAAAACAACCTTTGATGAGTGAAGGGCTTGCCTGTTAATAAGTACACTGTCTTTGGCGGTAGAATCTTTTGAAGTAATAGTGGATTGGTTTTGAGGAAATATTGCCTGGTTTTCCAAGATAGTAAGAGCATTATTATAAAGTGTATCCCCATAAATTGGATGACCTAAAGCCTGGCAGTGAACTCTTATTTGATGAGTTCGGCCAGTTTCAAGTATAAAGCGTAAAAAAGTAGCATTTTTAAGGTGTTCAATAACTTTATAATGTGTTATTGAAGGGTATCCAGATGGCAAAATGCATCTTTCAATGGTACTACAAGATTTTCTTGCTATTGGAAGGTCAATGGTTCCATTGGGTTTGTCAACTAAGCCATGTACTATTCCAATGTATTCTCTGTAAAATAAATTGTCCCACATTTGCTTTGTCATAAAATCCTGAGCAAAGGAGTTTTTGGCGAAAATAATAATTCCGGATGTATCCCGGTCTAATCTCATAACAGGCCTTATTTTACTTGAAATCCCTTTTTTATGAAAATGATAGGAAAGTGCATTTCCTAAAGTGCCATTAAGATGGTTTCGAGTGGGATGAACAATTATACCTGCTGGTTTATTTAAAGCTATTAAAACTTCATCTTCGTATATTATATCTATTGGAATATCTTCAGGAATTACTCCCTCTGATTTTTCTTCAAAATTTATATTAGCTTCTACAATATCATTTTCCTTTACAATAGCATTTACAAAAACTGGTTTCTTATTGCAAAAAATACCGTTTTGACGTTTTAATTTGCGTATTAAATTTTGAGAAAACATAAGTTTCTCTCTTAAAATATATTTTATTGTTTTACCAGAAGACTCAGCTTCTACTGTATATTTTAAAATCATTTTCTATCACCAGTTTATTAAAATATTGTTATTAAGATTACCTTAAGGTAAATTACTCCTTTGGTTTTAGCTTAAACTTTGATATGTTATAATGTTATTATAGCAAAAAACCCACAGCTGTAAACGGCGTACTTATAGTTGCTTTATATTTTCAATTGTTGATATGAAAAAAAAGTTAATATATAATTAAAAAGAGTTTTATAAAACTTGGTGAATTATTAAATTATAAGGGGAGACAATATGTTATCTAGATTTCAAGAGTATATAAAAAATGAATTTAAAGTTGATAAAAAGGTTTTGGATTTGGCTGCTTTAGCAGAAAAGGAAGCAGAAGATGAGTTTCATAAAATAAATGAGATAAAAGAGTACAATCAATTGAAAGTTATTAAGGCTATGCAAAACAACAATTTAGACGATTCCCATTTTTATGGCACCACAGGTTATGGTTATAATGATAAGGGAAGGGATGGATTAGAGTCAATTTATAAAGAAGTTTTTGGTGCAGAGGATGCATTGGTAAGACATCAGATAGTGTCAGGAACTCATGCCTTAGCCATATGTTTATACGGAAATTTAAGACCTGGAGAAGAAATACTCTCCATTACCGGAAAACCTTATGATACCCTTGAAGAGGTTATTGGAATAAGAGGGGAAGGTGCAGGGTCTTTAAAAGAATTTGGAGTTTCTTACAAACAGGTAGAGCTTTTAGAAAATGGATGTATTGACTACAATTCAGTTAAAGAAGCAATGAGTGAAAAGACCAAATTGGTTTTTATGCAAAAATCAAGGGGCTATGCATGGAGAAGAGCTTTGACCATTGATGATATTGAAGAGGCAGTAAAGTTTGTAAAAAGCATAAATAAAGATGTAGTTGTAATGGTGGACAACTGTTATGGAGAATTTGTTGAAGATAGAGAGCCTACGGAAGTAGGAGTAGATATTATGGCAGGTTCCCTTATAAAGAATCCAGGAGGAGGACTTGCACTTACAGGTGGCTACATAGCAGGTACAAAGGAAGCTGTTGAAAAGGCATCGTATAGAATGACAACACCAGGGTTAGGAAGAGAAGTAGGGGCATCTTTGGGAAATAACAGGCTTATGTTTCAAGGTCTGTTTTTTGCACCCCATATTGTTGCAGAAAGTTTAAAAGGTGCTATATTCTGTGCCTCATTAATGAATATTTTAGGCTTTAAAGTAAGTCCTGGGGCTAGTGAAAAAAGGGGAGATATTATCCAGGCTGTAGAGTTTGGAAATCCAGATACTTTAATTGCCTTTTGTCAGGGAATTCAAAAGGGTTCACCAGTGGACTCCTATGTGCTGCCTGAACCGTGGGAAATGCCAGGCTATGATAGTCCTGTAATAATGGCAGCTGGAGCATTTATCCAAGGTTCTTCTATTGAACTTAGTGCAGATGCACCAATAAAACCACCATATGCTGCTTATATGCAAGGAGGATTAGTTTATGAACATGTGAAGCTGGCAGTTATCATTGCACTTCAAAAGATGATGGAAAAAGGATTGGTGGTTTATTAAGGAGGATAAAAATGAAGGATACAAAAGCTAAAAAAAAACGGCAAAAGATTCTGTTTAGAAATATTTTTGTTATTTTGTTTTTAATTTTATATATTCCTTCTCTTGTATCGTGGATTTATGGAAATAATGTAAATACTGAGTTTATAAGAGAGGGGGAAATTGAAAGTTCTATAAATACAAATGCTTATATTGTAAGGGATGAAATAGTTATTAACTCTCCTGCTGAAGGAAAGTGCATAAGGGAAAAAAGTGAAGGAGAGAGGGTTTCGGTTAACTCCAGAATTGCCACAATAGTGGACAATACATCTTTAGAGCTTTTAAATGATTTGAGAGATTTAGATTTAAAAATAATAGAGGCAAAGAGGAAAGAGAGCGAAAAAAGCAATATATTTTCTCGGGATTTAACCAAAATAGAAAAAATGATTGATGACAGGCTGATTGATTTGGTGGATTGTGTAAATCAAAATAATTTTTCTCAAATCAAAAGTATAAAAGATCAAGTGGATGAACTAATACTAAAACAGGCCACAATTATTGGGGGATATGGGGAAGGCTCTTCCCATATAGAATCCTTAGAAACAGAAAGAGATGTTTTACAAAACAAGATAATGGGAAATACAGTGGATATCATTTCAAAATATACGGGAACGGTATCTTATGTTGTTGACGGATATGAAAATATGATGACAGAAGATGTTATTGAGAAACTTACAGTAAAGGATTTAGAGAATATAAAAATTAGTGAAAGACAAAAAAATTATAATGATTTAACGGTATATACCAATGAGCCTGTTTTAAAAATAATTAAAGGTGTTGATTATTATGTTCTTTTTACATTGGATAAAAAGGATGCTGTAAATTTTGAAACTGGGGATAAAGTGGAGGTTAGAATAAATGACATAGATAAAATAGTTGATGGGATAATAAGTTATATATCAGAAGAAATGGACGGACAAAATGTGGTTTCTGTTAATATAGATAGAAGTTTAAAAGAAACAGCATCTTTTAGAAAGATAAATATAGACTTAATAAAAGAAAGGCATTCAGGATTTGTTGTTCCTTTAGAAAGCCTTGTGAATGTTAATGAAAAAAATATGACTGCAGAGATTATTATAGTCAGGGCAAACCGCGCCAGATTTGTTCCAGTTGTTATTAAAGGCAGGGATGAAAAGTTTGCAGTTATAGAAAATGTGGAAGATGAGACTTCCTTAGGCTGGAAAGTACAGCGGTATGTGCCTTATGTTTTAAATCCAAAAAATATAGAGGAAGGACAGATGATAGAGTAATGAAGAAAGAATTTGATTATTTAAGGGGAAATATTGAACTTATAATGTCAAAAATTGAAAGGGCAGCTTTAAAAAGCGGGAGAAAAGCTGATGACATCCAAATTATTGCAGTTACTAAAACTGTGGAACCTGAAAAAATATTTGCTATATTAGATGAGGGTATAACGGAATTAGGTGAAAATAGGGTTCAGGAACTTGTGAAAAAGTACGATATAATAAGTAAGAAATGTAACTGGCATCATATAGGACATCTTCAAACAAATAAAGTTAAATACATAGTGGATAAAGTAAAGTTAATACACTCAGTTGACAGACTGAGTCTAGCTTTAGAAATCCAAAAAAGAGCTGAAAAAATCAATAAAATAGTGGATGTGCTTATACAAGTTAATGTGTCTAAAGAAGAAAGTAAATTCGGTGTTTATGAAGAACAGCTTTTCAAATTGCTAGAAAAGGTAAATTCTCTTAGTAATATAAGGGTTAGAGGGCTTATGACAATGGCTCCCTATGATGAAAATCCTGAGAATGTCCGACATGTATTTGCAAAACTTAGGGATTTATCTATTGACATTCAAGACAAAACACTTGATAATGTAAGTATGGAGTTTTTATCCATGGGAATGAGCAATGATTATGAAATTGCCATTGAAGAAGGTTCTAACATGGTAAGGATTGGCTCCGCTTTGTTTGGCAAAAGAGTTTAATTAAACTCTTTTGAACACATAAACTTTAAACACATAAACAAAATTACAAAAGATAAGAGGAGGTAACTAAAATGTCAAGTTTAGTTAACAAGGTACTTAATTTTGTAGGATGGGAAACAGAAGATGAAGAGGAATTTGAAGAAATGGAAGAGCAGGAAGAAGTAAAGGATGAGGTTGAAAGACCTCAATTTATGCAGTCTTTAAGCAGGAAAGCCCAAAATAAAGTAGTAAATATTCATTCCACATCACAATTTAAAGTTGTAGTTTTACAGCCTGAAAAATTTGATGATGCAAAGGATGTATGTGATCATTTAAAAAACAAGAAGCCTATTGTTGTGAATTTGAGTAGCGTGCAAAAGGATCTTGCTCAAAGAATAGTTGACTTTTTAAGTGGTTCTGTTTATGGACTAGATGGAAATATACAAAAAGTATCCAACGATATATTTATCGTAGCACCTCATAATGTAGATATTATGAGTCATGTAAAAGAAGATATAGTAAGTAAAACAACCTTTCCATGGTGTAAATAATGGGAGGTTTTAAATGCTTCGTATATTTATAAGAGCAGCCATTTTATTACTGGATATAATGGTAATGGTTTTAGCTGCACGTGCAATTTCTTCGTGGCTGCCAATTTCTAGAGAAGGTGCTTTTTTTAGAATACTATATAAAATTACAGACCCTATAATTAACCCAATTAGAAGGTTGATACAAAAGTCATCCTTTGGGAGAAATATGATGCTGGATTTTTCTCCTGCAATTGCCATACTCATTATTTATATTATAAAAGGCATTTTGCAAACAATATCCATGAGAATATAGCTGCAAAAGTTTAAGGTTGCAAGGGACAGAAATAGCAATTTTTGTTTTTCTGTCCTATAGTTGTGCCAATAAAACATAAGAACGGGTATTAAAAGAGAAGAAATTGGATATATTTTAGTTGAATAAGAATATGTTTTACTAAAGAATTTTATATGATGAGGTGCTTTATATGAATTATACCCCTGATGATTTACAGAACATGGTATTTAAAAAAAGTGTGGTTGGTGGCTATAATGAGGACATGGTTAATGATGTATTAGATAAAATTATAGAAGATTATACAAATTACATACGAGAAAATATTGAGCTAAAAGACAAAGTAGCAGCTTTAAATGAGGCTTTGCAGTACTATAGAAATATTGAAAATTCATTGCAAAAAACACTAATGGTAGCTCAAAAGACCAGTGAAGAAATGGAGAAAAACAGTTATAAAAAATCTGAAAATATTATTAAAGAAGCGGAAATTAAAGCACAGCAAATAATAAATGAGGCAAATCAAGAAGTTGCCAAAATCAGACATGAGTATGAAGATATAAAGAAAAAGTTTTATGCATATAAAAGCAAAGCCGAGGCTCTTTTACTTTCTCAACAAGAAATTTTAAAATCAATGGTGGAGGAGCAGGAAACAGGCAGTTAATTATAATGGTATTTAAAGGTAAAATATAAGCCATGACTGTAAATATGTGAAAAAAACAAATATTACAGTCATGGCTATTATTGTGTACTATTTTCAGTTCATAAACTGAGATTTAACTTGCATAATTTCACTTGGTTCAGCTTTTTGTGCCGCTTGATAATATCCTTTTTGTTCTGCCAACTTATATAAGTCATACTGAAATGCTTCACAGTTGTTTCTTATTTGTTGCAGAGTCTGTCTTAACTGTGGATTTGATGACTCGGAAATTGCATGGGCATATGTTGTTAAACTGCTCTTTAATTGACTTAAAAGATCATTTATCATTTCTTTTTCGTGCATTT
>JAAYTS010000259.1 GCA_012517995.1 Clostridium sp. | reverse complement strand
TCTTCAATAGCGGCGCCGGGGTGTCTGATAAGGCATACCTCGCAAAGATCCTATCTGTCTCGCAGAAGACAATCAATCGCTACCTCAAAGAGACGGAAGACCGGATCAAGGCAGACCGCGACGCGAAGATTTTCAGCATGTGGCTCTCCGGACACACACAGCAAGAGATCGCGGATGCGGTCGGCATGGCACGAAAGACCGTTGACGATCGGTTAAAATCTTTGGCGGATTTAGACAAGTGTCCAAAATCGCCAAAGATCGCCGCACTCTTCGAGGACGATTTCAAAGTGCCTTTATACAACGTGTGGCGGTTCGCGAAGTCCTCAAACAATGTCGCGCACTTCGGAGAGTCTGAACAGACGATCGTCGAAAACCTCCTCTATCTCTACACCAAACCGTTCGATCTCGTGGTCGATCCGTTCGCAGGCGGCGGGTCAACGATAGATGTCTGCAAGAAACGCCTCCGACGGTACTGGGTGTCCGACAGGAAACCGATACCCGAGCGAGAAACAGAGATCCGCAAACACGACATCGTAACAGACGGCGTTCCCCCACTCAACAACCGATGGTCTGACGTAGCACTGACTTACCTCGATCCGCCGTACTGGAAGCAGGCAGAGGGCCAATATTCAAACGATGCCACAGACCTGGCAAACCAGAGCATCGAGGACTTCACGCACAACCTCTCGAACCTCGTGATCGAGATCGGCAAACGACAGTCCAAGGGGGTGATCGCGCTCCTCATCCAGCCGACACAGTGGAAGTCACCCAATCGGAAGTTTACCGATCATGCCTTCGATGTGATCCGCGCGGTGCAGGACTCCGGGGTCAACCTCGAACTTGTAAACCGTGTATCGTGTCCCTACAACAGCGAGCAGTACAGCCCGCAGATGGTGAACGTAGCAAAGGATGAGAAACTCCTCCTCGTGCTCACACGGGAACTGATCATCTGGAGGTGCGGCGTATGAGCGGAGAGATGCGGTTCCGCGTCCGGCTCGGTCGCTCGCTTGACCCTCGATACCGGTACTATCCCGAGTGGTATTTAGAGATCACTGGCGAGGACGGCACCGAGACGACAATATCGCCGCGTTACCAGGAGTTGTGCGATATCTTCGAGCAGATATTCGCGCACGAGTTCCTCAACGATGCGATGCGCGGCCGCACTCCCGACTACACTCGGAAGCGGCTGATGTTCCACCTCCCGGCACTCTTGGATAACGCACAGACGCGCTTCGGGAAATATTGGAAGAACCCAGTCGAGATCCCGCGTGAGTATCACGTTGGGAACCGACCCGTTTACCTCGATGAAATTGATTCAGTGGAGGCAGCAGTACACCAGGTGCGGCGGGTCGAGGACCTCCCCGTCTCCGTGCTAGAGGAGATGCAGGCCGAGTGGGGGCGGCGCTGATGTCCTCTCCACCGAATTACCGCCCGGCAGAGCGCTGCTGCGCGACCTGCGACGAGGGGCACGGGAGCGGCATCAATGCCGGATATTACTGTAGCTGGCACGACGGGATGCCCGTGTCCAAACACTACGTCTGCGACGACTGGCGGCCGGAGGTGACGGGCTGATGGCCTGCGACTGCGAGAACCCCTGCCGTGAGTGCAAGGGAAATGGGAGCGAGTGCAGCATGGATCCGGCAGAGTGCGGCCACGCGGTTCCGCCCTCCAGCGACAACCTCCTGGAGCGGGCGTTCATGGCCCGGATC
>JAAYTS010000087.1 GCA_012517995.1 Clostridium sp. | reverse complement strand
CAATGGGATGTGGATAGTTTAGATTGGAAACCAGGTATTACCATAGAAGAGATACGCAACAGAATAAATAAAAATGTAAAAAATGGCTCCATTTTGTTGTTTCATAATGATACAGTACATACTGCAAATATAATTTCTGATATTATTGTTAACTTAAAGAAGGATGGATATAGTTTTGTACCAGTTTCAGAGTTAATAATTAAAGATAATTATTATATTGATAATACAGGAAGACAAATAAAGAAAGAGAAATCCTAATTTTACTTAAAAGAAAGCACATAAAAAATAAAAAAGAAGGAAACATAAATATTGCAGTTTAAAATGTAATATGAAATGAGGTATATTAATTGCTTATAGCAGGTATAATTGGCCAAAACAACAAAGACAAGACATCTAACTTGATTAACCATATTTTCTCAAACTCAAAAAGAAGAATAAGTATTGTAGATTCTAAAAATTTCTCAAACTATGATGCAAAAAAAATCAAAAATTACTTTAATGAATTAGAAAAAAACAATGTTGATATTGTAATTTTAAAACTTGATATTAGAGACCTCTTAAAAGAAATTTTCTATAATTTTAAATTTGATGTTATCATTTTTACAGATAAAGCCGATGAAATTGATGAAGATAAAATTGAGACTTACAGAAAAATAATGAAAAAAACATTTTCATTATTAAGTGAAAAAGGTGTGGCAATTGTAAATTCTGACGATAATGACCTTAGTAGTTTCCTAAGTGGAATAAAACATTATATAGTTACATATGGTTTTAACTTAAAGGCAAGTATAACAACATCAAGTGTAGGAGATTTTATGGACAAAGATGATATCATGTGTTGTTTGCAAAGAACAATACATACTAAAAATGGCAAGATTCTCGAACCCCAAGAATTTAAGGTAAAAGCTGATTTAAATGGCATGGATCCTTATAATGTTTTGGCTGCAGCTACTTTTGCTTTAATTAATGGTGTGGATATAAATTTAATGAACAATTAATTTTTACACAATATTAAAATACAAAAGTTAATTGTGTTTGCAAGATGAAAAAAATATACTATAATAAATGTTGGAAATACTTTATTGGTGCAATTAGAAATAATATTAAAAATGAATATATAAAAGTAATTCTAAAAATAGCTTTTCTTGAATAACATTACATTAGATATATTTTGGATGTACCAAAAAAAGTAACGAGCCGAAGAGAGGAGTGGGGGGCAAATGGTCGGAAACATCATTGAGAACAACATGGTGACCATTTCCGGTAAGATATTATCAGAAGCAGAATTTAGCCATGAGGTTTACGGTGAAGGATTTTATTCTTTCATACTAGAGGTGCCAAGATTAAGTGATAGCACTGATAGAATAAGTATAACCATATCAGAACGGTTAACTTCTAGGGATAATTTAGAAATCGGAAAATATGCAGAGATTGAAGGACAATTCCGTTCTTACAACAATTATAACAATAATGACGGGAATAAACTGATTTTAACAGTGTTTGCCCGGGAAATTAATTTTTTGGAAGATGAGAAAAAAATAAAAAATCCTAATCAGATTTACCTTAATGGATTTATCTGTAAGAGTCCTATCTACCGAACAACTCCTTTTGGCAGAGAAATTACAGATATATTGCTGGCTGTAAACAGACCATATAACAAGTCTGATTACATACCATGCATAGCCTGGGGAAGAAATGCCCGTTTTTCTTCTAAATTAGAAGTAGGTCAAAATATAAAAATATGGGGAAGAATTCAAAGTAGAGATTATCAAAAAAAGCTTGAAACAGGTGAGACTGTTACTAAAACAGCTTATGAGGTGTCTATTTCAAAAATGGAAATATGCAAGGAAGATGAAAAAGATACATAAGTTATGAAGGTCTGACAGAGTAAGGATGTTTATATGTTTAAAAAAGGTGATATAATTATATATGGAATTATTTTAGCAATTATACTGGTTTCATCTATAGGGGTTTATTATTATAGGTTTAACAAAGATAATATTCAAAAAGTTGCAATTATAAAACAGGACGATGTAGTAATTGAAAAAATTTTTATAGATGATTTAGATGAATTAAAAGAGATTAAATTATTTGAAAACAATGATGTAATTATACATGCTGAGAATGGACGTATTAGATTTTATAAATCTAATTGTCCAGATCAGGTATGTGTTAACAGCGGATGGATTTCTAAAAAAGGGGAAATGGCAGTTTGCCTTCCATATAGAATTATCATCAAAATTGAAGGTGTGGATAGTGAAGTAGATATAATAACACATTAGAAGGGATATATGTGAATAAAACAAAAAAATTAGTTTTGATATCGCTTTTTATATCACAAGCTTTAGTTTTATCAATAATTGAATCCTGGATATCTATTCCCATACCAGTACCTGGGGTAAAGCTTGGACTTGCAAATATTATTACACTTATTGTAATAATATTTTTTAGTTTTAAAGAAGCTCTGATTGTTGTCATAATTAGAACCATGCTAGCTTCAATTTTTGGAGGAGGTGGTTTGATAGTTTTTTTATTTAGCTGTGCAGGAGGAGTATTAAGCACAGCTGTTATGGCTGGTTTATATAAAGTAAAATATGATATTTTTAGCATTGTTGGCATCAGTGTGGCAGGAGCTGCAGCACACAATATAGGACAGGTATTGGTTGCGGCATTTCTAATGAAAGATATAGCTGTAATTACTTTATTACCTCTAATCCTTATTTTGGGCAGTTTAATGGGCATCTTAGTAGGAATTATAAGTAACTTTTTGGAGGACAAACTTAACAGGGCAAAGATATTTGATGTATAGTTATAAAATATCCTTGAAAACATTCAAAATTTATATTATGGTATAATTATAAGTATAATTTGAGGAGAGGGTAGATGCCGATGATAAAAGTAATTTGTGGGAAAAAGGGTGTGGGAAAGACAAGAGTTTTGGTGGATTCCTCAAACAGTCTTGTGGAAATCTGTTCAGGAGTTGTAGTATTTATTGATGGAAGCAGTCGTAGTAGATTGATGTACGAATTAAATTACAAGATAAGATTTATTAACATATCTGAATTTCCTTTAAAAATCAATAACTCTGGTGTTTTTCTTGGTTTCTTATGTGGAATTATATCAGCAAATTATGACATTAATGGAGTATTTATAGATGATATTACTAATATTATAGGTGATGATGTTGATGAGTTGAAAAAACTATTTGAAGGCATGAAAGAGATTTCTAAAAAATATAATATTAATTTTAACATATCAATGGAAGGAGATCCAAATTCTATGCCAGAATTTGTTAAAGAATATTTTTAAAACATAGTTAACGAAAAAAGCTATGTTTTATTTTTATGTTGAAAGCTTATAAATTTAAATAAATTAAAGAGGTTATAACCTGCAGTTTGTGGGCTATAGCCTCTTTTAAATTTTAAAGTTATTTTCCTTACTTTATTAGTTTTTGCAGGTAGAATAAGTTGCTTAAAAGTTCCTGGTGTTGTTATAATATTAAGGACGAATGAAATATTTATAAAAATTATTTGGATGGAGTAAAATGCATAAAATTGCTGTAGTTGTAATAAGTAATTGTACAAGAAAATTTGATAAAGAATATCACTATATAATTCCATGTGAATATAAAGATGTAATAGATATAGGTCTTAGGGTGATTGTTCCTTTTGGCAGGGGAGACAGGCATGTTGAGGGATATATTTTTGATATTATTGAAAAGACTGAAATAAAGGGATTAAAGAAGATAAAGGAGATTATTGACAGTAAACCTTTATTGACTCCTTCCATGATAAGACTGGCTAAATGGATGAAAAAACGATATATATGTACCTATTGGGATGTTATAAAATGTATGCTTCCCCCGGGGATTAGCGTAAAAAGCACAAAGACTGTTGTGCTTAAAAAACATGTATCCCACCTTAAGGAGAATGAATCTAAAATAGTTGATGTACTTAATTCATGTGGGGGGAAAAAAGAATATGAAGAGCTTGAGAAAATCATAGATTCAAGGAATTTTTCCCAAAATATAAAAAACCTAGAGGGAATTGGAATTGTAGATGTTGTTGAAAAATTTACAATGGGTGTAAACAAAAAATACAACAAAGTTATATTTATTACAAAACCTGTAAATGAAATTATTGAGGAAATTGAATCAAATGATATAAAAAGTATAAAACAAATAAGGGTACTTGAAATGCTTATAGAAAATGAATATATCCCAACAAATGATATTATGAATTTTTTGGGTGTGTCTTATAGTGTTTTAAACACTTTAAAGAAAAAAGGCTATATTGACTATAAAGAGGTTGAAGTAAAAAGAGATCCTCATGAGAATACAGTTTTTAAAAAAACTTTTCCATTAAAGCCTACTGATGAGCAGGCTGTTGTATTGGAAAAAACAAAAAGCATTATTGATGCAGGAGAATTTAAAGAAATTTTACTACATGGTGTAACAGGAAGTGGAAAAACAGAAGTTTATCTTCAACTTATAGAAAAATGCATTGATAAAGGGAAGCAGGCAATAGTACTTGTTCCTGAAATATCTTTAACTCCTCAGATGGTAGCAAGATTTAAAGGGAGATTTGGAAATGATGTGGCGGTACTCCACAGTAGACTATCCTTAGGAGAACGCTATGACCAATGGAGAGTGATAAGGGATGGTAAAGTTAAAGTTGTGGTGGGGGCACGGTCGGCTGTTTTTGCACCTGTAAATAATTTAGGGCTTATAATAATTGATGAAGAACATGAAACTTCATACAAGTCCGAAATTACCCCTAAATATCAAGCGGCTGATGTGGCAAGAATCAGGTGCAAGATTAAAAATGCTGTTTTGATGCATGGATCTGCAACTCCTTCAGTTGAAACATACTATAGGGCAAAGACGGGAAAAATAGAACTTATGGAAATGACAAAAAGAGCTAACAATATGATTCTTCCAAAAGCATATATTGTTGATATGAGGGATGAACTTAGCAGTGGAAACAGGACGGTTTTTAGCAGAAAGCTTTCAGAAGAAATAAAGAAAAATATAGAAGAAAATCAACAAACTATAGTTTTTTTAAATAGAAGAGGGTATGCATCTTTTGTATTGTGCAGAAATTGCGGGCTTACACTTATGTGCCCAAATTGCAGTATTACTCTTACCTACCACTCTTATGACAAAAGATTGATATGTCATTATTGTGGATACACATCAAAAAAACCTGATGCATGTCCTAAATGTAAAAGTGTTTATATTAGAAGTTTTGGAGTTGGAACTCAAAAAATAGAAGAAGATATAAAAAATCATTTTGAAGGCGCTACAGTTTTGCGTATGGATATGGATACAACAATAAAGAAAAATTCCCATGAACAAATTTTAAAAACTTTTAGGGAAGAAAATATAAATGTGATGGTTGGAACCCAGATGGTTGCAAAGGGTCATGATTTTCCAAATGTAACCTTAGTAGGGGTTATAGCAGCTGATAGCCTCCTAAATACAGGGGACTTTAGGGCAACGGAAAAAACATTCCAACTGATAACCCAGGTGGCAGGAAGGGCAGGAAGAGGAAGTGTGGCAGGAAGAGTGGTAATCCAGACATATAATACTGAAAATTTTAGCATTGTATGTGCATGTAATCACGATTATCATTCCTTTTATGAAAATGAAATACTTTTAAGAAAGAAGCTTTTGTATCCGCCATTTACCAATCTAGCATCGGTAATACTAAGCGGCACTGATGATAGCCAGGTGATTAGCAAAGCAAATGAAGTGCTGCAAAATATTTATGAGAGTTTTAAAGGAACAAAGGGAATATATAAAGTACTAGGACCTTTAAGGGCACCTTTATCCAAAATTAAAAATAAATACAGGTGGAGGATAGTTATAAAGTGTGAAAGCCTAAAGGAACTTTTGGAAGTGTTAACAAAAATTTCGGACAATTATTATCATTCTAATAAAAAGAATTCTGTTAATTTAAGTGTGGATATAAACCCTGTAAATATGTTATAATGATACAATGTTGTAAGTTCAAATTTTTAAAGTATCAAATATTGGAGGATGTCATATGGCAATAAGAAATATAAGAACTGACGAAGATGAAATATTAAGAAAAAAATCCAGAAAAGTTGATGCAATAAATGAAAGAATTTTAACTCTTTTAGATGATATGGCGGAAACTATGTATTATTCAAAGGGAGTTGGTTTGGCAGCACCACAGGTGGGAGTGTTAAGAAGAGTGGTGGTAATTGATGTGGGGGAAGGATTGATAGAGCTTATTAATCCTGAAATAGTAAAAAAAGAGGGTGAACAAAAGGACATTGAAGGTTGCCTTAGCCTGCCGGGGGTTATAGGAGAAGTAATAAGACCTGAACATGTGGTGGTATCTGCACTAAATAGAAATGGAGAAGAAATAACCCTTGAGGGGGAAGGACTTTTGGCAAGAGCATTTTGTCATGAGATTGACCATCTTGATGGAGTGTTGTTTTCAGACAAAGCTATAAGATTTATTGATGTGGAAGAAATTAGAAAAAATGCAAAAGGAGGGGAAAAAGAGCCAGAAGAAGTAGAAGAACTAGAAGAATTAGAAGAATCATATGAGAAAGATGAGTAGTGAAACTAAAAAGGGACAACAGTGATAAATAACGAGGTGATGGAAGTTGAAAATAGTTTTTATGGGGACTCCTGAGTTTGCTCTTCCAAGTCTTGAGATGCTTGTTAAAGAAGGTTATGAAGTAGCTGCAGTTGTCACCCAGCCTGATAAACCGGCAAAAAGAGGTAAAAAAATAACTATGCCGCCTGTAAAGGAGTATGCCATAAGTAAAGGCTTAAAGGTTTTGCAGCCACAAAAAATAAAAACAGCAGAGTTTTTAAAAACCCTAGAAGAAATAAAGCCTGATCTTCTTATAACAGTAGCTTATGGGAAAATATTGTCAAAGGAAATATTAGAGCTTCCACCTTTAGGTTGTATAAATGTTCATGCTTCTCTTTTGCCTAAATACAGAGGGGCAGCACCTATACACTGGTGTATAATAAATGGTGAAAAGACTACTGGAATTACTACTATGTATACCAATGAAGGACTAGATACGGGAGATATACTTTTAAAAGCTGAGGTGCCTATTGCAGATGATATGACTGTGGGAGAACTCCATGACAAACTGTCAGCCTTAGGGGCAGAGGTTTTGAAACAAACCCTTAAAAAACTAGAAGCAAATGAACTTGAAAGAATTCCGCAGGATGATAGTATAGCTACATATGCTCCTATTATTACTAAAAATATTGGAGAAATAGACTGGTCAAAATCATCTTGTGAAATTTATAATTTGATTAGAGGAACAAATCCATGGCCAGGAGCTTTTACTTATTACAAAGGTTGTACAATGAAGGTTTGGGAATCTGAGATTGTAAGTGAAGAACCCCATGATTTAAAGCCAGGCACAATATGCAAAGTCAATAGAGAGGGAATTTTAGTTTGCTGCGGCAAAGGGAAAATAAATATAAAAGAAGTTCAATTTGCTTCATGTAGAAGGATGTGTGTGGGAGACTATATTTGTGGAAATAAAATAGATGAAGGTGAAATACTTGGATAAAAACTTCAAAAAATTTCTCATGTTATCTGGTATTGTTATTTTTTTATCTTTTTTGTTGCTTGCAGGGCTAATATTTATTTATTATTCTTCTTCAATATTTACATATAATATTATGACATTATTATTAATGATAGTGTTAATACTACTAATAATATTTTTTAGCCTTTCGTTTTTGACGATTTTTTATGTATACAAAAATAAAGAAGTAAAAAGTAAGTTCGTGCTAAACATGTCAAAAATTGGGATAAAGATATTATTGCCTGTAATTATGGCACTGGCTAATTTGTTTAACATTAAAAAAAGTTTTGTAAGAAGGTTTTATGTAGATTTTAATAACATAACGGTAAGCACTGTGGGGAAAAAATATAAAAAAGAAGATGTAATTGTGCTTTTACCTCACTGTTTACAGAATGCAGATTGTAATTTTAAAATAACAAATGATATTTCAAACTGCAAAGAATGCGGTAAATGTACAATTGCTGATATTTCAAGAATAACAAGGGAAAGAAAAGTAAAATGCTTTGTAGTGACAGGTGGAACGGCGGCTAGAAATATTGTTAAAAAACTAAAACCTAAAATGATTGTATCTGTGGCATGTGAAAGGGATTTAACAAGTGGTATAATAGATGTGGGAAATATACCAGTTATAGGTATTGTTAATGAAAGACCTAATGGACCTTGCTATAACACTTGTGTTAACGTAAATATGTTAAAAGAGAAACTTGACAGTATTATAAAGTAACAATAAAATATTAACAAAGGAGGTAGGTTTTATGCTAGGATTTATATATATTGATTCTTCTTATATAATTTTTGTGCTTCCTGCTTTATTATTTGCATTTTATGCTCAGTTTAAAGTAAAAAATACTTTTAATAAGTATAGCAGGGTGTCAAATAAGAAGGGTCTTACAGGTGCTGATGTAGCAAGAATCATATTAGAAAGAAATGGACTTTATGATGTGAGGGTTGAAAAAGTTGCTGGAGAACTTACAGACCATTATGACCCTAGAAATAAGGTATTAAGGCTTTCACAGGTTGTATATGGTAGTAATTCAGTTGCAGCTATAGGTGTTGCAGCTCATGAAGCAGGTCATGCTATACAACACAGTGTTAGCTATAGCCCGTTAGCTTTAAGAAGCAGTTTGGTACCTTTAGCGGGAATTGGGTCTAATATGGGGTTTCCTTTATTTGTAATAGGTCTTATTTTTAGTTTTGAACCATTAATTTATGCAGGTATAATTGCATTTTCTCTGGCAGTGATATTTTACTTAATTACACTTCCGGTGGAGTTTAATGCAAGTAGCAGGGCTATTAGGTCCTTAGAGGATACAGCTATTTTAGACTATGATGAAGTTGATCCTGCTAAAAAAGTTTTATCTGCAGCTGCAATGACATATGTAGCTTCTGCCGCTGTTGCAATAGGACAGCTTTTGCGTTTACTTTTTATAGCCAGCAGAAGAAGAAGGTGAATAAAGTGAGTATTGATGCACCAAGAGAGATGGCGGTTAAGATATTATATGATATAGATAAAAATGGTGCTTACTCAAATATATCTTTGGGTAAGCACTTAGATAGTAGAAACTTTAAGGATATAGACAGAGCTTTTATCACTGAACTGGTTTATGGTATTTTAAAATGGAAACTAACCATTGATTATATAATTTCAAGATTTTCAAGAGTAAAACTTAAAAAAATATCCCCATGGATATTAAACATTTTGCGTATTGGGGTTTATCAGATTATTTTTACAGACAAGGTACCTGTGTCAGCTGCCTGCAATGAAAGTGTGAAACTTGCAAAAAGGTATGGGCATGCAGCAAGCAGCAAATATGTAAATGGTGTTTTAAGAAATATATCAAGGGATAAAGAAAGGATAAAGTATCCTGATAAAAAAGATAATTTATCCGAATTTTTGTCTGTTAGCTATTCCCATCCACTTTGGATGATTGATGAATGGATAAAAAGATATGGAGAGGAATTTACAGAAGAGCTTTTAAAAAACAACAACCAAACGCCACACTTCACAATTAGAACAAATACTTTAAAAACTTCCAAAACCCATTTAAAGAAAATACTAGAAGAAGAAGGCTTTGAAGTTGATTATGGTCAATACATGGAAGAGGCACTTATAATTAAAAACCCAAAGTCTTTACAGGAAATGGATGCTTTTAAAAAGGGATATTTTCAGGTTCAAGATGAAAGTTCCATGTTAGTAGCAAGTGTACTAAATCCAGAGCCGAATGATTTTGTTTTGGATGTGTGCAGTGCTCCAGGTGGAAAAACTACACATTTGGCACAGTTGATGGATAACAAGGGAACAATAGTAGCAAGGGATATCCATGAGCACAAAATACAGCTTATAAGCCAAGCTGCAAAAAGGCTTGGGATTGACATTATAAAAACAGAAATTTTTGATGCCACCTTATTTGATGAAAAACTTGAAGAAAAGGCTGATAAGGTTTTAGTTGATGCACCATGTACCGGTCTTGGTATTATCAGAAGAAAGCCTGATATAAAATGGACAAGGAAAAAAGAGGATAAAAATGAAATTGTAAAACTTCAAAAAAAAATATTATCTACTTCTTCAAAATATGTAAGAAAAGGTGGTATAATAGTATATAGCACATGTACAATAGAGCCCGAAGAAAACCAATATGTAATTGAGGAATTTTTAGATAATAATAAAGATTTTTATTTGGAAGATGCTTGGGGAAATTTACCTGAAACAATTAAGGATTTACCCAAAGTTTTTAATGAAAAAAAAGAATATATACAGCTTTATCCAAATAAGCATGGGGTTGATGGTTTTTTTATTGCAAAGCTGAAAAAAAGGAGTTAATTTAATATGGAAGGGAAAGTTGACCTTCTAAACATGGAAATAGATGAATTGGGAAATTTTCTAAAAAGTTTAGGAGAACAAAAGTTTAGAGCCCGTCAGATATTTGAATGGGTAAACAAAGGCATTAAAGACATTGATAGTATGACCAATTTATCCAAAGCCTTGCGGGAAAAACTTAAGCTTAAGGCATATATAAATAATTTTGAAATAGTAAAAAAGCTTATATCAAAAGTTGATGGAACCAGAAAGTACATTTTTAAACTTTATGATAATGATGTTATAGAAAGTGTTTTAATGAAGTATTCATATGGATTTAGTGTATGTATATCATCACAGGCAGGCTGCAAAATGGGGTGTAGCTTTTGTGCTTCTACAGGGGCAGGTTTTAACAGAAATTTAAGTGCTGGTGAAATGCTAGATCAGGTTTTGACGATAAAAAATGATATAAAAGAGAGAATTGGCAATGTTGTTATTATGGGAATTGGAGAGCCCTTAGATAATTATGATAATTTAATTAAGTTTTTAAGACTGATTAATAATAAAGATGGATTAAATATAGGACTTAGGCATATTACTGTATCCACATGCGGGCTTGTTCCACAAATATTAGAGCTTTCAAAGGAGAATATGCCTATTACTTTGTCAGTATCATTACATGCTCCTGATGATGAAACGAGAAGGAAAATCATGCCTATTAATAACAAATATCCACTTGACAAATTGATTGAAGCATGTAAGATATATACTATAATTACTAATAGGCGAATTACATTTGAGTATTCTTTAATTGATGGTGTTAATGACTCTTTAGAACATGCAAAAAAACTTGCAATACTTATAAAGGGGATGTTGTGCCATGTGAATTTGATACCTGTAAACACTGTATCAAATACTGGATATGAAAAAAGTAGCAAAGAAACAATTCAAATGTTTAAAGACCTTTTAGAAAGACATGGAATTAAAGTGACTGTCAGACGGGAGTTAGGAAGTGAAATTAATGCTGCTTGCGGTCAATTAAGAAGAAATATTATTAGTTAGATGATATTGTGCACTATAAAAAGTAAAAGAAATAAAGTATAACAGGATAAAAATAACATTTTCCATAGAGTATATATAAAGTTAATCTAGGGAGTGGTATAGTGAGATTTGCAGCGATAAGTGATAAGGGTATAGTAAGAGATGTAAACGAAGACAGCTATAGGATAATAACTGGTCAAGACGGAGTTCCAGACACATTTATTATAGCAGATGGCATGGGGGGGCATAGTTCTGGAGATGTAGCAAGTAATATGGCTGTTGAGTTTGCTAAAGACTACATATTAAACAATCCTGAGGCTTTTTCTAGTGAGGAAAGGATATTAGATGGAATAAAAGTTTTGATAGAAGAAGCAAACAGGGCAATTTATCAAAAGGCAGTCCAGTCTAAAGAGACCTTAGGAATGGGCACAACCTTTATCTTAACTATTGTCTTAAACGACAAGCTGTACATAGGTCATGTGGGTGATAGCAGAGTATACCTTATAAGAGACAATGAGATAAAAAAGCTGACTGTTGACCACTCTTACATAGAAGAATTGATAATGAATGGTTCAATTACCAGAGAAGAAGCAAAAAATCATCCAAAGAAAAACATAATTACCAGAGCTTTAGGTTGTAATGAAAGCATCTTAGCAGACACCTTAAGTAGTCCTATAGATAAAAATGACATATTTGTTTTATGTACTGATGGTTTGACAAATATGCTATCAGAATATAAAATAATGGAGATAATATTAGAAAACGATGATTTAAATTATTCTTGCAGTGAGCTTGTCAGGTTGGCAAATGAAAATGGCGGAGATGACAATATAACTGTTATTATTATAAAGAAGAGTTAGTAATTTTTAAAAGAATTTAGGGGTATTATTATAAATTTTTAGGTAAAAGATATAGATTAGAGGTGCTGGTATGATAGGTCAAATCCTTGGAAATAGATATGAGTTGATTGAAAAAGTAGGTGGAGGTGGGATGGCTCTTGTCTACAAGGCAAGATGTAAACTACTCAATAGATTTGTTGCAGTAAAGATTCTAAGGCCTGATTTCACAAATGATGAAGAATTTATAAAGCGTTTTAAAATTGAAGCTCAGGCAGCAGCCAGCCTCTCACATCCAAATATAGTGTCAATTTATGATGTAGGTAATGAAGAAGATATCCATTATATAGTAA
Organism: Clostridium sp.; assembly: GCA_012517995.1. Lineage (GTDB taxonomy): Bacteria > Bacillota > Clostridia > Acetivibrionales > Acetivibrionaceae > Herbivorax. The sequence goes on along the minus strand of JAAYTS010000087.1, from coordinate 15,495 downwards.
TGGAGTATATAGATGGTGCTACATTAAAGGAGTATATAGAAGAAAAAGGTGCATTAGACTGGAAGGAAGCAGTTAATATATCAATACAGATATGTTTAGCTATTAAGCATGCTCATGAAAATAATATTGTTCATAGGGATATAAAACCACATAATATTCTATTTACCAAAGAAGGAATGATTAAGGTAACTGATTTTGGAATAGCAAGGGCTGTAACTTCCTCTACTATAACAATGGTGGGAGGAACAATTGGTTCAGTTCACTATTTTTCTCCTGAACAGGCAAGAGGAGGATTTACAGATGAAAAATCAGATATTTACTCTTTAGGAATAGTGCTTTATGAACTTTTGACAGGAACACTTCCTTTTAATGGAGATACTCCTGTTTCAGTTGCTATAAAGCATATACAGGAAGAGCCGGAAGAACCTATAAATATGAACTCCCAAATTCCAATTGGAGTAAATGATATTGTAAAGAAAGCTATTCAAAAGGATCAAAATAGCAGGTATCAAAAAGCCTCAGATCTTTTAGATGATTTGTATAAAGTTTTAGATAAACCAAGTACACAATTTTTTGAAGAGACAAATATTGAAGATTCCCCTACTGTAAGAGTGCCGGCACTTGATGAGAATACTTCATTTGCAGATAAGAGTGTATCTAAGAAAATAGGTGATGATATGAAAAGGAAAAAGAAAAAAGAAAAAACCACTACAATAGTGGCAGTTGCTACGTCCATACTTGTGGTTGCTTTAGTGTTGTTTATGGTAGGGAAAGTTATAATGTCTCAAATGGAGCAAAACAATAAGGAGTTTATTGTAGGCGATTATGTAGGAATGAATTATAAAGATGTGGTTAGAATGTTAGAAAATAATAATATCAGGGTTAATCTTGTAGAAAAGTATAATGATAATGTTCCAGAAGGGGAGATTTTTTATCAGGATAGAGGGGAAGGAGAAACCTTAATACCTGGTGAATTTAGTGAAATAGAAATTCATGTAAGTAAAGGACCTGAATATTTTGAAATACCTGATTTTAGGAGAACTGATTACAGGCAGGCAGGTAGTATATTAAGAGAAAACGGACTTTTGGTTGTTGAAGAACTTGAATATAGTGATACAGTTGCAATTGACTATGTCATAAGAACTGATCCGCCAATGAATGTAAAGGTAAAAAATGGTGATACAGTAGTTTTATATAGAAGCATTGGACCAGAAATAAGAACAACAAAAGTTCCTGATTTAATTGGTATGACCAGAGTTGAAGCTACCGCTTTGATAACAGAAAGAAAACTTAAAGTTGGCGAGGTTTATCCAGAGGATATGGCAAGTGTAGTTGACAAAGTAACTCGGCAGGTGCCTGAGCCAGGAATAGAAGTTAATGAAGGAACTGCTATAAGTTTTTATTTTGATGAGTTAATACCTAAGGAGATAAAGGTTAACAGAGTTATAACTTTAGAAAATGAAGAAAATTATGGTGATAGTATAAAAGTTTTAGTAAATGTAAAAAGGTCAGATAGTGACGAAGTTGAAACGTTAATCAGGGATACTGTGGAAAAAGAAAGCTTTCCAATAGTAATTGAGGTGCCTGTGCCAGAAGATGGAAGCACCCAGGTGAAAATATATTTGGATCAAAAGTTTTATAGAGAATTTGAAGAAAGGTACTAGGGGGTACAAAATTTGCCGAGAGGTATAATCACAAAAGGAATAATGGGATTTTATTATGTCAAGACAGAAAATGGGGTATATGAATGCAAGCCCAGAGGGCTTTTTAGAAAAGATTCTATTACTCCTTTACCTGGTGACAAAGTTTCCATTTCTATTATTGATGAGAAAACAAAAGTTGGCTGTATTGATGAAATACTGCCAAGAACCAGCCAGTTGTCAAGACCTTCTGTGGCAAATATCAATCAAATTGCAATAGTTTTTTCAATAAAATCACCTTTACCAGATTTTATGCTGGTTGATAAGATTTTAGTTACTGCCCGCCAAAAGGGAATAGATGCAGTTATTTTAATTAATAAAATTGATTTAGATGAAACAGATGAATATAAAAAAATTGAAAATTCATACAAAAAAACAGGGTATAATGTTATACCTTTATCTTGTTTGAAAGGTACTGGATTTGAGAAATTGGAAGAAGTATTAAAGGATAGAATTACTGTTTTTGCAGGTCAGTCAGGAGTAGGGAAGTCAACAATTCTAAACAAGATAATGAACTCCTATGTTATGGAAACAGGAGATGTAAGCAGAAAAAATGAGCGTGGAAGGCACACTACAAGGCATGCTGAATTGGTAGAGTTGAAGGCAGGGGGATTAATTGTGGATACTCCGGGATTTAGTTCTTTTGAAATATCTGACATAAATTTTGAAGAACTAAAAGATTATTATCCTGAGTTTGAAAAATATGTCAATCAATGCAAGTTTAATGGTTGTTTCCATATAAATGAGCCAAAGTGTGCTGTTAAAGATGCTTTAGAACTGGAAGAAATTGATTTAGACAGGTACAATAGATATGTTGAACTGTATAATGTGTTAAAGGACAAGCATAAAAGAAGGTATTCATAATTTAATTTAAAATATAAAGGAATAAATATATAGAAAGTAAAAGGAAGTGTTTTAAATTGATTAAAATTGCACCTTCCCTTTTAGCAGCTGATTTTTCAAAAATGGGGGAAGAAATAGCTTGTGTTGAAAATGCTGGGGCAGACTTGTTACATATAGATGTTATGGACGGTAGTTTTGTACCTAATATAACAATAGGACCACCTGTTATTACCTCTCTTAAAAAAATAAGCAAGCTCCAATTTGATGTTCATCTTATGATAAAAAATCCTGAGAAACATATCGAAGCATTTGTTAAAGCAGGTGCAGATATAATAACTGTACATGTTGAAGGTAATTATCATTTACATAGGATAATTCAACAAATAAAAGGATATGGAGTTAAAGCAGCAGTAGCTATAAATCCTAGTACTTCATTAACAAGTATTGAATGGATTTTAGAGGATTTGGACATGATTCTTATAATGTCTGTAAACCCAGGATTTGGAGGGCAGGAACATATAGAGTTTGCAGCAAAAAAAATTAGAGATGCTAAAGAAATGATTGATGCTAGAGGTCTTAAAGTTGATATTGAAGTTGATGGGGGAATAGATACCAACAACATACATAAAATAGTAAAAGCAGGTGCAAATGTAATTGTATCTGGATCCACCATATTTAAAGCATCTGATAGAAAAAGCATTATAAAAGAGCTTAGAGAAAGGGCACTAAATGGTTAAATCCTAGATATTATATGTGGTGATTATATTATGACAGGAATTATTGTTGCTAATGGAAGTATAGAGGATTATTCCTTTTATAAAAAATATTTTGACAAAAAACATTTAGTTATTGGTGTTGATGGAGGAGCCTTTCACCTAAAAAAATTTGGCATAAAGCCGGATATTTTGTTAGGTGATTTTGATTCTATATTAAAAGAAGATTATGAAAATTACTGTAAAGCAGGGGTAGAAATATTAAAATACCCTGAAAAAAAAGATGCCACTGATACAGAAATAGCAATAGATGAAGGTATAAAAAGAGGTTGTAGCCAAATTATTTTAATTGGTGTAACAGGTTCTAGACTTGATCATTCCTTATCTAATATATTTTCATTAAAGAAAATTCTAGATAAAGGAATAAAAGGGATGATAGTAGACAAATATAACGAGATATATTTAATTAAAGATAAAATTAATATTAAATACGAAAAAGGATATAAACTATCTTTGTTGCCTGTTACAGATAAAGTAGAAGGGATAACCACCAAGGGGCTGTACTATAAGCTAACTGATGCTACCATTGGGCTAGGCAGCAGCTTTGGAGTAAGCAATGAATTTATAGATGACAGTGCAGAAGTATCAATTAGTAAAGGTTTGTTAATGGTTATAAAATCAAGGGATTAAAAATTTAATTAAAAATAAATAAGGTGGAGATTACTCCACCTTATTTATTTTTAATGTATAAGAGTTTATTTTCATTTAGTTTCTACAGGAAAACTTGATATAATTTCTAAAATGTATCTCTGTATTAAAGAAGAGTCTATTGTGTTAATGATGCCATCGCCATTTAAATCTGCTGCTGAATTCCCATCGTATGGGTTTCCATTAATATCTGTCTGAGGTAGCTCAGGCAATATCTCTAAAATATATCTGCTTAAAAGCATAGCATCTAATGAATTAATTAATCCATCCCCATTTATATCACCATAAGTGAATTTTTTAGCTGGTGGTGTTGGAGGAGGAGTAACTGGTGGTGCAGTGGTAGGTTCTGGAGTGGTTCCATCTGGCTCCTCACCATAAATAAGCACTCCGTTGCTGTACACAGGAATTTGAGGTACAGGTTCCCATTCTTTTGTAACACCAGGATATGAATAGTCCTTTGTACTATTCCAAGGAGCACCATTAGGAGGAATTATATGAAACTGTACTTCTTTTTGATGGTCGCTTCTGCTTCCAGGGAAAATGGCTGTTCCAGATAAATCAATTTCAAAATAGTATATGTTTTTGGAAGTATCGTATTCATACGGTCCGGAAACAGTTGCTGTACTTGCAGCGCTGTAAATTATTTTTGATGATATTTGGTCAGGGCTGAATCCTCCGTTTATGTAGTCAGTTAAGTCAACAAAGTATTTGAAGGAGAGGTCGTCAATAACTCTTGCAGGCCAACCTGATTTATTAACTGCAAATGCAGCAACTTCAGTTGCAGTTGTTCTATCACTTAATGATGCTGAAATAAAGATTTCAGGGTATGGAACTTCTTCAATTGCAGTAAATCCTGGAATTGGGTCTCCTCCATATACATCATACATTTTAGCAAGGGCTCCAACAAAACCTGCATTATAGTCACATGCCACTTCATTTTGTACGTAGTCAGCTACACTGTCCACATATTTATCATTTTGGTCAGGACCTCCAACTAAGGCACCGTAAAGGATATGCCTGTGGTAGTCAGGTTCATCAGCAGTATCAACCCATGAACTGTGTGCAGTTCTGTGGTGAGGACGCTGAGGAGGATTTTCTCCAAATCCAACTACATAACTTCTTCCACTGCTTCCTAATGCATAATCCACCTGCTGTTTTGCAAATTCTAGATAATATTTAGCTTTATCTGAAGGACATTCTTCCCAGTCGGAGTAAACTGCAGCTAAAAAGGCTGTAGTTGTTGAATGACGCAGCACTCCCCAGGCAGTTAGATGTGCAAGTCCTTTAGGAGTATATGCTATTTTGTCACCGCCATATCCAACAGACCAGTAGTCAAGATGTCTTTCAACATGTTCTTTGTATATTGGTTTGTTTGTAGCCTTTGCCAGTAGAAGGGATGCACCGTACATAACATCATCCCAGCAATGCCCCCATTTATAAGCAAGTAAATCAGTTCTTTCTTCACGTCCCCAGTTGTCTACATAACTTTCAGCTTTATCAAGATATTCCTGTTCACCTGTTGCCATGTAAAGCCATACACCTGCCATGGAAAGTTCGTCCCAAAAACCGCTCCAGGAGTCGTAGAAGTTATTTGCTGCAGTGTATCCTTTGTCGCTTTGTGTTTCATCTGCAAATTCAAAGAGTTCTTTGGCATGTCTTAAGCAAAGCTTGGAATAATCAGGATCGGAATCTTTAAATATTATTGAAGCGGAAGCAAGAGCAGCTGCAGTTCCTGCTACAACAGCAGAACCCGGACTGCTAAGGGTTACCTTGTGAGATGGTCTTTTGGATTGTATGTCAATTACTTCAGCAGGAACCCACCATCTATGGTCAGCTATTCCGTCTCCAACCTGATAGTAGTAAACATATTTTTCCGGATGGCATTTTATAAAATAGTCTGTAGCCCATTTTATTTGCTGTTTTAAATACTGAAGCTGTCCACTTCTTTTTAGTGCATCTTCGTATTCATATACTGCCCATGCAAGAGTTGTAGCGGTATAAGCCATTGGAAGGTTGAATTTCACGTGGTCACCTGCGTCAAACCATCCCCCGGTAAGGTCTAGTCCTACATCACTGCCGTCTTCAAGACATGAATCTCCACGCCAATTTGTGCGCATGTTATCAGGTAATTTTCCTGACATTTGAAATTCATAAAACAAAATTGCTTTTTGTAGTGCCTCTCCATAGTTAAAATTAGCTGCCTCAACTGTTGGTGGAGAAGCAAGAAGTGTCACGATAAAAATAGCGACAATAACTATGCATGTAAGTTTTTTCATTACATGTCTCCCCCTTTTTAATTTTAATATTTTAAAGCCAAAGAGATTAAAAGTCTCTTTAGTTAAATTAACTTTAAAAAATATTTTAACACTTTATATATAATATTCGTTTAAATGATTTTTTTTTAGGGGACAACCCCTATAAGTCCCACTAAAAAGCCTTCTTTAAAGAAGGTTATAATCCTTTGCTAATGCTTTAAAAGCAGGGTATGAGTTTTCAATAGTTTCAATGCTTATACAGTATGTCAGCCTGAAATAACCAGGGCATCCAAAACCAGTACCAGGAACTAAAAGCAGATTATATTTTAAAGCATGTTCTACAAATTCTACATCATTTTCAATAGGGGATTGAGGGAATAAATAAAATGCTCCCTGAGGTTTTATGCAAGAAAAACCACTTTCGGTAACAATCTCATACAATCTGTCACGCCTTGCTTTGTACATTTCCACATCCACTTTAGCATCAAGGGAGTGGCTGATTACTTTTTGAAACATGGCAGGAGCATTTACAAATCCTAATATCCTGTTGGAAAAAATCAGTGAATTAATGACAGTTTTAACATTTTCAATATTTGGATTTACTGCTATATAGCCAATTCGTTCCCCTGGAAGAGATAGAGATTTACTAAATGAGTTTACAACAAATGAGTTTTTAAATATTTTTAATATAGATGGAAGCTCTATATCATCATAAACTAGTTGATTATAAGGCTCGTCAGACACTACATATATTGTACAGTTAAACTCTTTTTCTTTTGAATTTATTATGTCAGATATATTTTTTAAAGTTTTTTCACTGTAAATATATCCAGAAGGGTTGTTAGGGGAATTAATAATTAATGCCTTGGTTTTTTTATTTATTTTGGATTCAAATAATTCCAAATCAGGCTCAAAACTCCCCTTTACAGGTGGTATTATTACAGTATTTCCACAGTGGTTGTCAACATAAAAATTATATTCACCAAAAAATGGTGCAAAAATTATAACTTCATCACCTGGATCTAAAAGAGTTTTAAAAACCACATTAAGACCACCTGCTGCACCGCAAGTCATTATAATATTATCAACAGTAAGGGAAAGTTTTGTTTCGTTATTTATTTTACAGGCAATTTTTTCCCTTACATCTAAAAAGCCAGCATTACTCATATACCGATGAATGCCTTTTGGGTCTTCTGATATTATATTTTTTAAAGCCTCTTTTACTGAAGCCGGAGGCTCAGGGTCAGGATTTCCCAAAGAAAAGTCATATACATTTTCATCTCCGTGTATCTGACGGAGTTTTGCACCTTTATCAAACATTGCTCTCACCCAGGAAGCCCTCTCTAAACTTTCCACTACTTTTTTTGATATCATACTAACACTCCTTATTTTAAATTTAATTTAAATTTAATTTCTTTTAAGAATTAATTCGCTCTAATTTATTTACCAATTCTTCATGGGGTGTAACAAAAACTGTTTTGTAGTTTACATATGTTACCATACCAGGTTTTGCACCTTTAGGTTTTTTTACATTTTTCACTGTGGTATAATCCACTTCAACTTGAGCTGACATTTTAGCTTTACTGTGATAAGCTGCTAAAAGTGCCGCCTCTTCTAATGTACTTTTAGGAATATCCCCTTTTTGTTTTCTGATTATTACATGTGATCCGGGTATATTTTTTGTATGAAGCCAAATATCATTTGAAGAAGCAGTTTTTAGTGTCAAAGTATCATTTTGAACATTGTTTTTTCCAACGTATATAGTTAAGCCATCAGAGGATTTGTACTTTAAAGGTGTAGATTTTAATGTGTCCTTTTTGTTTTTATTTTTTCTTTTTGCCTCTAAATAGCCTGCTAAAATCAGCTCCTCGCGTATTTCTTCAATCTCTGAAAGGTTTTTGCAATTTTCTAAATTGTGGGATACACTTTCTAAGTATTCCAATTCCAAATAAGTTTCCTTAAGCTGCTTACTTGCATGAATATAGGCTGTTTTGGATTTTGTATATTTTTTAAAATATTTTTGAGCATTTTCCTGTGGCAAAAGATTTTTATCCAAAGGAACTTCCACATATTCATTATCACTACTGTAATAATTTAACAATGATACCTTTTCCGAGTTTTTAGGTATACAGTAGATATTTGAAATTATTAATTCCCCAAATAGTTTGTATTTGTCCCTTTCCGCGGATTCCCGCATTATATCCTGATATATTGTTATTTTTTTATTACATCTATCTATACTGTTATTAAGCACTTTAAAGATAGAAGCTTTTTTTTGTGTAAGCCTTTCAATATTATCTTTTGAAGAATAAAATATATCTAAAACATTATTTATAGAATCAAAAAATTCCACATGCTGGTACTGAGTAATCTTTATACAATGAAAATCCAATGGTTTTAAAATATCAGGGTCGCGCCATATAATACAGGGAGCAAAGTTTGAACTTAAGATTTCTTTAACTATATTATTTAAAGAAATTTGTATATTTTTTATGTCTTTATCTGAAAGATTTTTAATTAAAGCATCCGGCTCAACTCCAGAACGAAAGCATACTTCTTTGCAAAGTAAAGGACTAAAGCCTTTGATGCTGGATAAGAGGAATTTTGCAATACGGTTAGATTCATCCTCTGTATTTTCAAATAAAGAATCAACATCTAAGTCTTCAGGGCTTATTTTGTCTTGTGCAGGTGGAAGGGAATAAGACCTTGCAGGCATAATTTCTCTTACACTGCTGATATCTTTGTCTATATGTTTTATAGAATCAATAATTTTATCATCAGAGTTTAAAAGAATTACATTGCTATGCTTACCCATTATTTCCACAACAAGTTTTTTCTGTGTTAAATCCCCTAATTCACCTATATTATCAATATGTAAAACAACTATTCTTTCAAAGTCATGAAAAGATATTTCTGTAATTTTTCCTCCTACCAGATGTTTTCGCAGTAGCATGCAAAAAACCGGAGGTTTAGAAGGATTTTCCTTTGTGTTTTCTGTCAGATGAATTCTAGGATAGCTTGCATTTGCAGAAATAACAAGCTTAAGATTTTTCCCCTGAGCTCTTATATTTATCAATATTTCATCATATTCCGGCTGATATATTTTATCAATACGCCCGCCTGTAAGTATTTCGGACAATTCATCAACCATATTTTTTACCACTACACCATCAAATGGCAACACACACACCTCTTTTTACTAACTTACAAACTAGTGAATTACCTTGGTTTATACCTGCATATTATGCTAATATACATATAAGATAATACCAAGATATTATATCACTTTACAAGTTTTTTAACAAATTATATGGCTGGGAATTTTATTATGAATTTGCTTCCTTGCATTTCTTTTGATTCTATTTCTATTATACCATTAAACTCCCTAACTATTCCATAAGTTATTGAAAGTCCAAGTCCAGTACCTTTGTCAACATCTTTGGTGGTAAAGAAAGGTTCGAAAACTTTTTCTTTGACTTTTTCAGAAATGCCAATACCGTCATCTATAATTTCAATTACAACGGTAGTTTTTTGAGAATATGCATTTATTGTTATTTTCCCGTCTTTTTTATCCGGATTTTTCATTCTAAGCTCTTCAATTGCATCCCTTGCATTTGTTATAATATTTAAAAATACTTGTTCAAGTCTATTATGATCTGCAAGTATGGGGGGGAGGTTATCTTCAATATTGGTTTCTACAGTTATTTTTCTCTTTATAAGCTGTTCGCCTATAAGCTTAAACATATCAAATAGAGGTTTTTTAATATCTATTTCTTTTTTTGTCTGATCAGACTGTCTTGCAAATGTTCTTAAATGGCCGATTATTTTGTTAATTCTCTCAGTTTGTTCAATTATCGCATTTAATTTTTCAAATAAAAGTCTATCATTTAATACATTTCTAACTTTAGCTAAGATAAGACCCTGGGTTATAAGGCTTATACCTGCTAGAGGCTGGTTTATTTCATGGGCTATTCCTGTGGCCATTTCACCTAAAGTTGCAAGTTTTGCTGATTGAATTAATTGGGCATCTTTTTCCCGCAACTGGTCAGTTCGTGTTTTAACCATTTTTTCCAAATTTTCTGCATAATCTTTTATTTCTTCAACAAGGCGTCTTCTTTGGATACCTGCCGTTATTTCATTTGCAATAAGGCTTAAAATCTGGGATTCTTTAAGTAAAAAATCTATTCTTTCCGTTGATACAACAATATGTAATATACCTATTAATGAGTCATCAGAAGTAAGGGGTATATGTATTATTGAAAAATTATCATTATTAATATAATTTTTATCAATATATTTTGAAATTTTATGATTTTTTAAGTCTGTAGAATTAATTGTAAGTCGTGTATATGTTTTAAAACAGCTTTTTTCACCATTGGGAACATCATTTTCATTGCAGTAATAATTACAGCTATGGAATTTACAATTTTTACAAGGGCCTGAACAGGAATTGATGCGAAAATTTTTATTGCTTGAATCAAATAAGCAGATAAATACCAAAGAGATTTCTAAAAAACTACTTATTGTATTACATATTTCATCGCACATTTCATCTATTGATTTATTGGAATTTACTAAATGTGCTATTTCAATTAATGCAGTTCTGCATTGTTCCTGATAAATGTATTTTGTAATTTCACGGGTCATTATAAGAAGACCTTCAATTTGGTTGTTTTTATTTATGCGAGGGGTTACAGTAACGGATACTGGAAGTAGTGTCCCGTCTTTTCTTACAGCATTCATTGAGTAGTCTATTAGATTTGATTTTGACGGACTGTTAACTAAATAAAGAAGATTTTTTTCAATAGAGCCCTTTTTGTGTAGATTGGTGGGAAGTTCATTTTGAAGCATTTCATGGCATGTGTAACCGTAAATAATTTCTGCACCTTTATTCCACAAAACAACCCTGTTGTTAAGGTCTGTTGCTATAATAGCATATTCAGTTGAGCTAATCATAAGACTTTCAAGAAGTCCTAAAGGGTGTGTACTTTTAGATAAATAAAAGAAATGTGTGTTAGCATCCATTTTATAAAACCTCAATTCCTAAAATTGTCGTATCGTCATGACAAGAGCCGTCTGAAAATTCCTCTGTAACTTGCAGAATTTTTTTTATAGTATCAGAAAGAGAATATTCTTTATAGTCGTTAAGAAGTTTTAGCATATTTTCATCTCCAAATGTTTTATTGTTACGGGATACTTCTATTATTCCATCGGTAAAAAGCCAAATTTTATCTCCTTTATTCAAATGTTTAACAACATTACAAGTATATGTTGCATCTTCAAAAACACCTAATATAGGACCGGTGGATTCCAATTTAATATGGCCCTCTTTTTGTATCACATATTGGTTAATGTGTCCAGCAGATACTGTGTAAAGGGTTTTAGTTTTTTTGTCTATAAAACCCAAAAAAAGTGATGCAAAAATATTTTGAGCAGTGTTAGAGTATAACTCTAAATTAAGGTCTAATACAATTTCAGGAAACCTTCTTTTGTTAATGCCTTGTTTGTAATTATACTCTATATTTTGCAAAAAGCTCTTTATTATTGTAGATATTACCGAAGCTAAAATTCCGTGGCTGGATACATCAAAAACGTAGAAACATACATAATCTCCTATGTCTGCCACATCATACATATCACCGCCGACTCTGTCACAGCTTTTATATTCCACTAAAAAATTAAATCCAGGAATGTCAGGAAGGTTTTTAGGAAGCATGTTTAAAAGTATTTTTAGTGCAGAATCATGAAGTCCTTGCATGTAATTTTGATATTCAAGGAGTTCTTTGTTAATGCGGGCATTTTCTAAGAGAAGATTTTTTTTGCTTATGGCGTTATTTATTGCTATTGTAAGGTTATCTGCATTAACTGGTTTTCTAAGATATTCAAAAGCACCTTCTTTCATTGCATGGATGGCATTTTCCAAATCCCCATGCCCGGTGAGGATAATAACACCCATTTCAGGCATTATTTTTTTTATTTCTTTAAGTATCTCCATACCTGAAATTTCAGGCATTTTCATGTCAGTAATAACAACATCTATATTGGAATAATTGTTTTTAAATATTTCTAGTGCCTCTTTGCCGTTAGATACAGTTATAACTTCATTATTATCAAGCTCTAAAATGAATTTAATGTTTTCAAGAATGGTTTTTTCATCGTCAATAACAAGTATTTTTGCCATAATATTTGCTCCTTTATACTTTTGAAAGGATTATACACATGATTATATCAAATAGTAAATAATTTTTCTATACAAATGATAACTTTGAAGTTATAATGGTGATAAATAAAATGTTAAATTGGAGGCTATACAATGGTTGTCGGAGTATGTAAAGTTATTCTTAATATAGATAGTGCATTTTCTCTAAAAGAAAAAAGGCAAGTGGTAAAAAGTATTGTGGAAAGATTAAAATCAAAATTTAATGCTTCAGTTGCAGAGGTTGAGTTAAATGATGTTTGGAAAAATGCCGTTATTGGAATTTCATGTGTTTCAAATGAATCCTCCCATGCAGACAGTATGATGGCAAATATGGTAAACTTTATTGAAAATGACGGGAGGGCAGTTCTGTTTGATTATACTACAGAAATTATTCATATAGGTTAATTTTAGCTTCTATTTTGTAACAAAAACAGGTGTTTTTAAATATAATAATACCAGGAAGAAAGTTTTCCATAAAGGGGCCCCCCCTTTCTTTTTTTATGTCTATTTTATGTACTCACTTTTGTAGTAGAATATTTTTAAAATTTCTTGTATAATATGCTTAGAGGTTTTACCAAGATTTAAACTAAATAAAAGATGGGATGATGGCTATGAATATTAGACGTATTATGGCAATTGTTTTTATAGTTGTAGGTCTGGTTTTACCATTTGCCTCTTCTATTAGTTTGGCAAATCCGGGGGATTATGTACATGTAATACCTGTAAAAGATGAAATTACTCCAGCTATGGCGGTTTTTTTGTCAAATGAGATACAAAAAGCCAATAATTCAGGAGCAAAGGGAATAATAATAGAAATTACAACACTAGGCGGCAGGGTAGATTCAGCATTAAAAATGACAGAAGCAATTATGAGTTCAGATGTAGAAGTGGTTGTTTATGTGCAAAACAGGGCAGTATCAGCAGGTGCACTTATAAGCATTTCGGCAGATAAGATTTTTATGGCTCCGGGAAGTCAGATTGGAGCAGCAGAACCTAGACCAAATGATGAAAAAACAGTTTCCTTTGTAAAAGCTGAGTTTAGGTCAACAGCAGAAGCAAAAGGCAGAAGAACAGATGTTGCAGAGGCGATGGTGGACAAAAACGTAGAAATAGAAGGATTGGTGGGAAAAGGAGAAATATTGTCCATGACAGCTTCACAGGCAAAGGAGTTTGGATATGCAGATGCAATACTTGATACCAGGGAAGATGTTTTAAAAGAGATGGGATGGACTGGTTTAGGCATTTTGGAAACTGAGTTTTCATTTACTATGAGAATTGCTCAGTTTGTTACCAGCTATGAGGTGGCTTCACTGCTTCTTAGTATAGGAACCATTGCTATTATTATTGAACTTGGTACCCAGGGCTTTGGTTTACCAGGTATAGTTGGGATAATTTCCTTTGTTCTTTATTTTGGAGGTAATGCTATTGCAGGTTATAGTGAATGGTGGCCGTTAGTTTTATTTATATTAGGTCTTGCCATGTTAATAGCAGAAATTTTTGTACCTGGATTTGGTGTACTGGGGATAGGGGGAATTATATCTATAATTCTTGGAATTGTACTGTCTGCACCAGATTTAATGCAAGGACTGGTCACTTTGACAATAGCCATAGTAGCAGCTATTGTGGTTGTGCCGATATTGTTTTACTTTGTTGGCAAAAAAACCAATTTATTTAAAAGGGTTATATTATCTGAAGCTGAAACAGTTGAAGAAGGGTATGTAAATGCTTCGGGAAACGAACATTTACTAGGAAAAACCGGCAAGGCTTTAACCACATTAAGACCAGCAGGTACAGCTTTAATTGACGGGGAAAGAGTTGATGTTGTAACTGATGGCGAATATTTGCCCAATGATACTGAAATTAAAGTGGTAAAAGTTGAAGGTGCAAGGATTGTTGTGGAAAAAAACAAATAGAAATTTTAATGAATTTTAATAAATTATGAAAGAACAAAAAAAGTGGTTGAACATTATTTCAACCACTTTAATTTTTTAATTTTGATTTTCTACAAAAACACGTTTTTTCATGTTTTCGTAAATGCATTTGTACATTTTAAATAATTTAGCTGAGTTGGGATTGTCACAATTCATATCAGGATGATATTTTTGAATTATGCCATTCCACCCAATTCTTAGAATCTCCTCTTGGATTTCATTAAACCTTGTAATTAGCTTCTTGCTGTGTTGTGATGAATTCATACAACTCCCCCTCTAAAAAAATTGCTTTTATGTTAAATATTAATGATTGAACTTATACATTATATCAAAATAATATTTTATAGATTGCAATATTTTCACTAGTAATAGTAGTAAGTTGATTTTCTCTATATTCTCTATATATGAAGCTAGTTTCTATATTTAAATTATACCATCAAAAAAATTTTATATCAAGATGTTTACAATTAAACACTATCTTCTTTTTTTTGATTTTGAATTTAGTTCATTAAGCTTTTTATCAGCAGAACGCATTAATAAAAAGAATGTAACTCCAATTAAAGCAACTGCTGCTAAAAAGTAAACAATAGGTTGCCACTGCATAGCTATAATCACCTCCACTAATAATTTAAATTCTAACATAAATCAAATGTAAAATCAAATATCATGAAGCTAAAAAAATAAAATAATAGGGAACATAATTTTTCTAAAAGCTTGTTTTTTTTTCTAAAAGGATTTATACTTAAATTAGTGTAAAATGATGCGTTAGAGGGGATAGCACCATTTAGAGAATTCCTTTTAGATGGTGCTGTTTATTGAATAAAAATACTGTTTTTGATGTGTTATTTTATACAAATTATATTAAATTATACAAAAATAATTTTTTTGGGGGAGTGGAAAAATGAAACTAAGTATTAGGGTATTGTCCTGTGTACTAATCCTATCTATGTTAATTTCTGGAATATCTTACTCAGCATATGGGCAAAATGAGGACATGAACAAAAACCAGCTGTCATTTCCTGATATAAAAGGACATTGGGGCAGCAGTGTTATTGAAAAATTTCTGGCTAAAGGCTGGATTATAGGTTATGATGATGGACTTTTTCGTCCAGATAAATTTGTAACTAGAGCAGAGTTTACAGCTAT
>JAAYTS010000010.1 GCA_012517995.1 Clostridium sp. | reverse complement strand
AGATGAATTATGAAAACGGGTTGGGATAGTAAAAATACAATAAAGTAATGAAGATATAAAAGATTTAAACATAAGACAATGGATATGTCCACAATGTAATACAAAACATAATAGAGATGTAAATGCGGCTAAAAACATACTAAATGAAGGATTGCGATTATTAGCAAGTTAAATATAAATGAGTACCGCAAGGGACTACGGGATTTCAAGCCTGTGGAGATGGAGGTTACGATATCTAAGAAGCAGGAAGAAGCCTACGACTTTAGTCGTGGGAGGTTTATATAATAAATCAATTTAATGAACTTGAAAAAGAACGTGTAGAATATCCAAAATGGTTAGATGTGGAAGATATAAAGAAATATTTTGACAAGGAAAGATGAGTATGTTAAAGGCTGAATTAATAGATAAAACTGGTACGGTTGTTGCAGTAGTAAGGCAAACAGAAAATTACAACTAAAAAAATAAAAGAAAGGAATAAGCGTATGAATTTAATATTTCATAATGGAGAAAAATTGTATCAAGAAGAAAGTAAGATATTAAATGATTGTTCAGACTTTTTGCAAAAACTTACAGGCATTAAATTATATCCCTACCAAAAGATTATATTAAATCAAATGTTTAAACAGAATCAAAGCGATTTTAGTATTTATGGTGACGATTTTAAGATTGAAATTATTCCTACTAATGTTATTGGACATTGTGTCCTAACTATAAAGGACTATGATGAAAAACAAAAGTTTGAAAGTGAGATAAGCATTGACTTTACAAAAGATGAGTTAGACCAGTTTATTAATTTGCTTCAAATAGCAAAAAACAAAATGAAATAGCGGAGAAGTAATAGCATGGATGCCATTGCCAGAACCTTATAAGCCACATGAAACCAAATAGCTAGGAGGATTGAATTTGTGTATTACGTAAAAGAAGGTTGGAACACAGATATTGATGTATATGAATATTGGATAATGAAACAGGGCAGTAAAAAAATAATTGCGATAGTATCTGATAGAAAAGATGCTAAACATATTGTTGCAGCACTTGAAAAGCAAGTACCAAAGAAACCTGTTATTAAAGAATGGAGTCCTGCTCGATGTCCCACGTGTGGAGCAGAATTAAGTGAAGATATGGGGGATGGCTATTATAAACACTGGTACTCTAAAAAAGTATGTGATTGTGGTCAAAAACTAGATTGGAACGAAGTCGAAAGTTAGTTTAGAAAGGAGAAGTTTCGTGAATTTAAAAGAGTTAAAAACAATAGTTGATTTTACGATTGAAAATTTACAACCCCATCAAAAACCAGAAGAAATTCAAGTTTTGATAACACTTTCAGAAAGTTCAATAGGATCAAGGGCGGCATCTGGTATCAGCTATATTGGTATGGGATTTGATTGGGAACATGGACAGTTGCGTATTGAACCCTCAAAGAAATTGGTAAGCAAAGGCAATTCTCTTAATGATGTTAAAAAAGTTATTCAAAAAGAATTTGAACACAGAAAATATTATGTATGCCCTCGTTGTTTGCAAAAGATAGCCAAAGATGATTATTATTGCAGATATTGTGGACAGAAATTAAGTTAACTAAAACATTTGAATCAAATCTCGGTTTGATTAAAAAGAGGTGATTTTTTGAAAACTATTAAAGATATTTTAAAAGAGAAAATAGAAGAAAGAAATAAAATAATGAAGCCAATAGATGAATTGCTAAATCTAAAATACAAAATAATTATTAAAGAACTTCAGAATAACTGTACTCATAAATGGGAAGATGGTTCATTTGCGATTATTCATTTAGTAGATGATGATGCTGATGGATATAATTCAAATCCCACATGCAAAGAATGGGATTTGTGTGAAATATGCGACAAGGTTTTTGAATGTGAATAAAAGTTCTGTTTGATTGAATCTTGACAAAATATAAATATAATATTATAATAAAATTAGATAAAAGAGAAATTTGATTTATATTTAAGGAGGTAATGATGTAATTATGAATAGTAAATGGCATTTGTTTATTTCGTTTATAAAATCACTAATTAGAATAGTT
>JAAYTS010000086.1 GCA_012517995.1 Clostridium sp. | reverse complement strand
TTTATAATCTTGAAGCTCAAATTTAATTTCTTCAATCTGTAGCACTTTTATATCAACTCCCTCTAATATTGTAAAATACATTTTTAATTCTACAACATTAATAAATAAATGTCTATGATGGATATATAAAACTTATTTACTTATTCTTTTGGGAATTGTTTATACTGTCTATAAGTGGTTTTAATGCTTCTGGGGTTAAGCCTGATTCTTCAATTTGTTTTGCAAGCAATATGTAAGGAATACTGCTTTCTTTTGTCAACCACATTATTAGTTCTTTATCTTTAACGTGTTCAAGTATAAATCCTGTCTCTTCACTTGTCTCTGCTAATTTTTCCTGACTAACTTCTATAGAATAAAGCTTTTTCTCCCTTTCATAGCTCTCTACAGTATTGTATCTATAAAAAAAACTATCCCTCACTTGTGCATACTTGGCCAAAATTTTAATTGTACCAATAAAAGGCATTCTCTCGCCTTTTGCATACAATTCCAACATTTCCGGGAATATCAAAGTTCCCAGCTTTTGACTAATGTCCTGGGATAATTCCTCATATGTACGGTCACCCTTTATTAAATCAATATTTTTTCCAACAGTAACAGCATTTTTATCCCTGCAACCTGAGCGCCCCAATAAATAGTCAGCAGAGACACCAAAAAAATCAGCTAATTTGTGTAGTATATCGTAGTCCGGCTCCCTTTTAGCTAATTCGTATGATGCAATTGCCTGACGGGTAATTCCTAAATATTCTGCTACATCTTTTTGAGAAAGACCTCTTTCTTCTCTTAATTGTTTTATCATTGTTGAGAAAGCCATTAAAATACCACCTTATTACAATTTGACACCATTCTTTCATATTTTTATATCAAGCAACAAATTGTTTGCATTTTTTTCGAATTATTATTGACAGCAACAGATTGTTGCTGTAAAATAAAGTATAGCTACAAGAACTGCTTAACAAAATCTATTTTACCATATTTTTTTGCTGTTAAACAAGTTTTAATTTAAGTTTTTAAAAAATTACATTTATAAAGTTACTTATTAAATCAATTATTTATTGATTTATTTATTATAAAAATTTATAACTGGAGGCGATGTTTTGGATAACATTGAATCCCTTAGGGAAAAATTATACTCTATTCTTGACTCAGGGGATAATATTAAAATTTTAACCACAAGTCAAGAACTGGACAAATTAATTGCTAACTACATGTTACAGCAATTAAAATCAGGTGTATATGCTTCATAAAACTAAATTGAAGCATATGTGTAGTAATCTAAGTAGTAGTTGAGCGCAAATTATACCATTTGCGTTCCTTATAAAAGTCATCCTGCACAAAATTTATATATATAATTATTAATTTGTTCGTACTATAAATAATATAGTACGACTTTTTTTACACTTTACACCTATTTTCTGTTTTTTTCCACAAATCTTTTTATCCTGCTTACGGCTTCAATAATATCATCCATAGATCTTGAATAACAAACACGAACAAACCCTTCTCCACACTCACCAAAAGCATCTCCTGGAACAACAGCCACCTTTTCCTGCATAAGAAGTTTTTCACAAAATTCAGAAGAAGTCATGCCAGTTGACTTTATACATGGAAATAGGTAAAAAGCTCCTAGTGCTTCAAAACACTCAAGTCCTGCTTCCCTAAAACCTTTTAGAAGAACTTTTCTTCTTCTGTTATATTCCTTTACCATTCTCTCCACATCTTCATCTGCATTTCTAAGTGCTTCTATAGCAGCGTATTGTGCTGTAGTTGGGGAGCACATTATAGCAAACTGATGCACCTTATACATTGCTTCTATTAACTCTGGATGTCCACATACATATCCAAGTCTCCAACCTGTC
This sequence comes from Clostridium sp., assembly GCA_012517995.1. GTDB lineage: Bacteria > Bacillota > Clostridia > Acetivibrionales > Acetivibrionaceae > Herbivorax. The sequence goes on along the minus strand of JAAYTS010000086.1, from coordinate 5,688 downwards.
ATGGCAAAAGCCTTTGAAAAACCATTTATTAAAATTGTCTTATCTTTCATCTCTGGAAAGTTTGCAATTGAAACATGCTGTCCATTGTAAGTTAATTCTGAATAAATTTCATCTGAAATAACAATTATATTTTTATCTTTAAGTACCTCAACTATTCCCTCTAAATCCTTTCTGGTCATAATTGCACCAGTAGGGTTGTTGGGAAATGGAAGAATTAGCACCTTTGTCCTGTCTGTAATTGCACTTTCTAGAAGTTCTGGAGTTAATCTAAATTCATCTTCATGTCTTAAATCAATAGTTACAGGAGTTCCACCTGTAAAAACTGCACACGGCTTATAAGATACAAAACTAGGCTGGGGTATAATTACCTCATCACCTTCACTTACAAGAGTTCTTAACGCTATATCTATACCCTCACTTCCACCTACAGTAACAATAACTTGATTTTTTGGATTATATTCTAATGAGTATTTTCTTTTTAAATAATTACAAATTTCCTTTCTTAACTCAATAAACCCTGCATTTGGAGAGTAGTGGGTATGACCTTTTTCCAATGATAAAATACCTGCTTCTCTCACAGTCCATGGAGTTACAAAATCTGGTTCCCCTATACTCAAAGAAATTGCATCCTTCATTTCATTAACTAAGTCAAAAAATTTCCTAATCCCTGATGGTGGTATGTTTTTAACCGAAGGTGTAATCATGTCAGACATATTCATAATACTATTGCCTCCCTGTCATCATGCGGACCTTTTTCAAAAATAGTTCCTTTATCTTTATATTTCTTTAAAACAAAGTGAGTGGATGTGCTTAAAACTGAATCAAGAGGTGCAAGCTTTTCTGCAACAAACAATGCAACTTCCTTCATTGTTTTTCCTTCAACAATCACTTTTAAGTCAAATCCTCCTGACATAAGGTAACAATCTTTTACCTCAGGATATTTATATATCCTCTCTGCAACTTTGTCAAATCCTTCTCCCATCTGTGGTGTTACTTTCACCTCTATTAATGCAGTAACAATTTCTTTACTTGTCTTTTCCCAATTAATTAATGTGTTATATTTCAATATTACATTATCTTTTTCAAATTTACCAATTGCCTCTTTAACCTGCTCTACATCCTTGCCTGTCATTGCAGCTATCTCTTCCGGAGTTGCCTTGCTATTATTTTCTAATATTTCTAAAATTTCTTCCACAAATACCACTCCTTTATACAATAATAATTAAAAAACCACCATTAGTAATAATATTTATATTATTTTGTATTTATTAAATAACAATCCTTTAATACAATTTAATTGCTTAAATAGCAATATGTTTAAATAACAAAAAATCCCTCACTCATAAAAGCAAAGGAAGACGAGAATAAAAAATTCTTAAACCCAAAACCGTAAAAACAAATTTTTATACTAAAATAAAAAATTACTCTTCAGTTTCAGTTTGAGTGTCGGTCTTTGCTGCATACTCTTCCATAATTTCTTCGATTATTTCTTCTGACAAATCATCTTTTTTATCATCCACTTTATCTAGACCCCGAAAACCACTTTCATTTGTTTTTCTCTCAGCAAACTCTACTACTCTTTCTAAATCTGATTCATATTTCTTTAAGGTGTTGCTAATTTCTTTCTTTAATATCTTTATTTCTTCTTTCATATCAACTAGTTTTTCTTTTTCTTGTTCTGTCATTTGTGAAAGTCTTCTTCTTTCCTCATCTGCTTGTCTTCTTGCATCTTGTAAAATCAATTCTGCTTTTTCCTGTGCTTTAATTAAAACATCTGCAATTTTAGCCCTGTCTTCATTAAAATGATCTGTTTTTCTTGCCATATCCTCATATTTTATTCTAAGTTCCCTGCACTGGTTTTTAAGCTCTATAATTTCATTTTCTTTTTCCTTTAATTTATCATCAAATTCTCTAAGAATTTTTTCAATATAAGAATTTACATCTGATTGTTTAAAGCCAAAAAGCGCTGTGCCAAATCTTTTTTCCCCAGCCATCTTACAGTTCCTCCTATACTTTATTTTTCAAAACCAGGCTTTTTTATAAGTGTCCCATTTATGTCCCAATATAAAAACTAATTATTTATTATATTCAACTTTATAATTCAAAATCCTTCTTTTCCTTTAAAAAATTTTTAATATATTAGTTCCTAATTGTAACATATTGAAAATATAGGTAAAACAGGAATGCAGCACCCCTGTTTTACCTATACATTGGTTAAAATACGAAGACATATGTATTTTTTTGTTTTTACATATGCTTATTAATTAATTCAGATAATTCTGATTTAGACCTTGCACCAATTAGTTTTTCCACAACTTCACCATTTTTAAATATCATTATTGTAGGAATACTCATAATTTTAAATTTAGCAGCTAATTCCCCTTCATCGTCAACATTTAGCTTTGCTATTTTTGCTTTACCATCATATTCCTCTGCCAATTCATCTATTAAAGGACCAACAGCTCTACATGGTCCACACCACGGAGCCCAAAAATCCACTAACACAGTATTACTTGAATTAACTACTTCCTGATCAAAATTTTCTCTTGTAAGAGTAAGTACTTTTCCATTTTCCATAATTATTCCTCCTAAAACGTTTTATAATCATTCCATTCCTTATAGTATTATTCTTACCACAAATTAAATAAAAGAAACAAATTCATTATCCAATATTTTATCCAATAATTCAAGGCATCCACTAGCTTATATAAGAAATTGTATAAAAATACATATACAGACTTTGATATGTATCTTTACAAATTTGCTTTTATGCAGGAAAAAAGTATTTTAATGTAGAAAAGTGTCTATATGTAATTGTTTTAGTTCTTATTACTATATAAGGTATAAAATAAAGAAATGCGGCAAATATAACTTATAGGTTATAAAATACGAAAAATACGTTGCAAATAGAATATCCCAATTTTCATTAGAAACAAAAGATATAGATACTAAGGCTGCAAAGGCTAAAGTTGTTTTTGACTTTGACTATAATATTCTTCAATTAGAAAAAGAAGAAGAACGGCATATAGGATGTATAGAATTTGCTTCATCTATTAAAGCAAAAGTAAGGAATTCTATACTTTTCAAAGTGGAGCTAAAGATGGAGGGGATTTTTGTTGGTAATCCCCAAAAACTAAACATAGAGCAATTCAAGGAAATGTTAGAGTTAAATGGTGTTGCAACTTTATCTCAATTGTGTAGAGCTTATATATTAAGTATTTCTGCCCTTTCAGGTATTAGTCCTGCCATTAAATTGCCAATGATAAATGTACTTTCCTTACGAAAGAAAAAGAACAAAATGAGCGAACAATAGAAATGCAAATGGTCTCTAAAGTTATCAAATTACGCAAAAATTTTTTATTCTTTAATACCATAAAAAAACAGGATATGAATTACATCCTGTTTTTTTAAAATTTAATTTTACTTAAAACCTACTCTGCTTTTTCCTTTTTTTCTTTATCAAACTTTACTAAAATATCTGGAACCATTTCCACAAGCTTTTCTAGACCTGAATTCTTTTTAATAGGTAGCATTTGTATATCATCTTTTTTAATTACCAAAACAGCTGTTGGAGTAATTTTAGCACCTAGGCCGCCCCCACTTCCAGTCCCATCATTTCCTCTTTGGTCTTTTCCTCCTCCACCACCTGAACCAAGTCCAAAGCTAGTTGTTATAAATGGAATCAATGTGGTATCTCCTATCTCTATAGGTTCTCCCACCACAGTTTTTGATGTAAGGAATTTTTCTAATCTTTCAAGCATTACATTGATATTTTCATTTAGGTCAAAATTAGCTGTCATAACTTTTTACCTCCTTAAATTTTATTTTTGGGCCCTTTATTTTAACAGGTCTTGAGCAATAAAGCCTTAAGCCTATATATGCTATGTAAAGCAGTATCACCCGTCCCTGAATTAAGCAACTTCCTTCTAGTACTTCATCCTCAAATACAGTATCTATATTTATTTTTGCATTTTTTAGCCTTGGATAAAAAATGTTTTTAAAAGCACATATAAGACCTGTATAATAGGGATCTTCCAAACCTATTTTCCCCACTATTTCAAGCTTTTTGGGTTTTACATGAAGTATTACCATCCCCAAGCTTATTAGTGAAGATTTTATAAATGATTTGTTTAGATAATTTTTAAAATTTTTATTCTTATCCTTTTTAGGTTCACTTTTATATTTTTTATTTTTAGAAGAAATATTTATTGAAAAACCTAATATTGTGACTTTTGTTACATTCTTTTTCTCAAAATCATTATAATAATAAAAACCTATGAGGCCTAATAATATAGAAACTTTTGCCTTTATAAAAGCATCATCATATTTTTCTCCTGTAAAAGAATATTTTGTAGGAACTATAAGTAATAATAATAAAAATCCTACCAATATCAAAAGAACATATCCTAAAATAATCAATACCTCCATCACTATTATATCCTCTCTCGAATCAATTTAAATCCATATTTAACCCCTTTTTTTGAAGCTGACCAAATACAATCATTAGCTTTCTTAAATCCCTTTTTAACAATTTTTTTACCAGGCAGATAGTTGGTAAAACTTGTTGAAAGACTCATCATTTCTTTTTGGTTTTTGATAAATTTTCTTATTTTAAAACCTTTACCAACCTCATTATAAATCTCATTTAATACACTGTTTCTCACGTATTCTACATCTATAGGAATATCCTCTACTTCATCTAAGCTTTCCATTTCAAAAAACAAAAGCTTTAAATGTGTTAACTCAACTCTGCATTTTTTACATTTTTTAAGGTGCTCCTCAAAAAACAGTTTTTCCAACGGGTCTATAGTTTTCTCTATATATTCTTGTATAATATATGAATCAACCTTACATTCCAATGTCTATACCTCCCATACACCTTTCTTCACAAGCCTGTCTTTAAGTAGCTTCCTTCCTCTAAATACATATGTCTTGACAGTTCCTTCAGGACAATTCATAATTTGGGCAACTTTTTCATAGCTAAGTCCTTGTAAATGCTTTAAAATTATAGCCATTCTCACTTCTTTAGGCAATTCTTTTATTGAATTTTCCAAAAGTTTTTTGGTATCCATATAAATTGCTCTGTCTTCTGTATTACAACCATCTGCAATGATATCTTCAAAAGTATTTTTTTCATCATCAATACTTCTATTAATTGAAACATCGCCACATCTTTTGCTATTATCCCTTGTATAATTAAGACAGGTATTTACAGTAATTCTTTTCACCCATGGAGATAATGCTTTTTTACCATCAAAAGATTCAAATGATTTATAAATTTTAAAAAATACCTCCTGCATAATATCTAAAGCATCCTCTTTTGAATATGTATAACTGTAGCATATTTTATATATGTAGTTTTCAAACTTTTTAAAGAGAAGTTCAAACCCCTCTTTTCTACTCTGTTTACAGAGTTTTATAATTTTTTTCTCAGATGCCTCCAAAGGTGTAACCGCCCTTCACTCTTTTGATTGTTTTTTTAAGTATCTAATTATATATACACAATAAATTTATAAAAGTTTTAATTATTAAAAATATTAATTTTAGATCGGGTAGGAGGTAAATAATTATTTTATTTACCGACCTCCCACACCACCGTACGTACGGTTCTCGTATACGGCGGTTTCATAGTTTACACTCTAACTTCAAGGTAATATTTAAGAAGACTTAAATATGTTTGTGTTGACG
>JAAYTS010000085.1 GCA_012517995.1 Clostridium sp. | reverse complement strand
TTGTATTTCGCATACAGTAAATCCATTTATCTCATTTGTAAATATTATTTCCTCAACTATACCTTCATAAGTAACCAATATATACACCCTTACTAAATATAATTTATTTTAATTATAACACAGCAGTAAAGCAGCGACAATTAGGGTGTGAAATAAGGTTTTCTACGCTTTTTCCAAACCTCAATTTTTGTATTTACGTTAACCATAGCCATGAAATATTCCTCCAACACTTAAATGTTTTTTAAGGGGATAATATTTGATTTGTAATGTTGTACTTATATCTATAAATGTTTTTATAATTTGTTATGATAAGATAGCAATAGTACACTTTTTGCTTTTTATGTGTATTAATCTACCATATATAATAGCATGAGTAATATCAAAATACAATGTAATTTCGTAAAATGTGATAAAAATTCCCATTTTACAACATGCTATAAGACAACAAAAATTAAGGTATAGATAAAACAGCACTGGAAAAACTTGCGAAAAAAGGCTTCTAGTTTATATAGAAGCCTTTGATTCTTAAAATAAGAGGCTGACATCTAGCCTCGACCCCGAAGGGCATTGTACTGTCTTTTTTGACTCATTTATGAGCTTTGTTGAATTAATTATATCATTATTTTTTTCTTTTTCAATCATTTTATTAAAATACAATTTAAAAATTTTTTCCTCAAGTTCTTTCATTTTATCGTCACTGAGCCTGAATTCGCTAAATCTATCCCCCATTTTCTTTGGCTGGTAAATTCTCATCTTACTTAATGCACATATTTGTGCAATTTGAGCAACACTTCCTCTATTCAATTTATTTAATTCTTTTTGTAATCTCGATAAAGTTATTTTTAAATTGGTAACATCAGTTCCTTTATTTTCTCTCTGTTTGATTTTTTTATTTAAATTATCAATTTCTTTTTCTAATTTTTTTATATCTTCTTTAAATATGCCATATCCTAAAAACAATTCATAATTTTCATTTAAATCTTCAGGTTTCTTATCATGAGGCAAAGATTCTAATGAAACAACTAATAGGACTTTATTGCTTTTGTGGTTATATTTATCTAAAACAATGGCATAATGTAATCCTCCCTGCTCGCTTCCAACATTAAACCCAAAATCAGCTTCGACAATACTTCCTCTTTTATATCTCATTAATTCTTTATAATTAAAATTTTTTTCATTTCTTAAATAATTAGCACTCCAATCATTTAGCCAATATAATAACTTAATAGCTAACTCTCTATCCATATTATTCATTGTCTCTCTTAACTGCGCAAAAACTTCTAACAGTTTTTTGTTAAATTCCTCATCGGTATCAATTTTTCCAATCTTAACTCCTGTTTTTTTCCTACCCACTTTAATTCCTTCTCACAAAACACTCTCTATATTATATCATAATTTATATAAATTTGTATTATTTTGTCGGAAATTAAATGATATTTTAAGAACTTTATATATGTAAACAGGAGATATTCTGATACCAGGACCTGGAAGAAGGAAATAATTCTAATTTAATAACTTATCAAAATCAATATCCCTGGTAAATGGTATTCCACCATACATACCTTTTAAATACCTATTCCTGTAATTCAAATTTGGATGAGTTCTATCTTCAAATTCTACAATTGGTACTAATTCTTTATTTGCATCTTTATCCACAAAAAATGTGTAAATATATTCCGGGTTAATGTCTGATGATTCCAAAAACATAGTGTTGTGTGTTGTAACAATTAATTGACCTTTAG
>JAAYTS010000084.1 GCA_012517995.1 Clostridium sp. | reverse complement strand
CTTACATCCTCTTAAAGAGCAAACAAAGTTTAAAGGAAGAATATATTTTAACAATCTTTATGCTGATGAACTTGGTTTGTTATTGTGGTCTCTTAAACTTGAAGATAATTGTTTCCAAACTATAGGAATGGCAAAACCATATGGTTTTGGAAGGGTTAAAGTAGAAAATATTAAGTTGCAGGTAGAAAATTTGAAGAAAAAATATAGTGAATTTTGTTTTAACTATGAGGAACCCCAAGATATTGATAAGTATATTTCTATATATAAAGAGGAGTTTTCTAAAAAGTATCTTCTAGGGAAACCTATTGAAGAATATGATTCAATAAAAGAGCTAATGGCAATAAAATCGCAAATATTCCATACAAATGATTGTAACTATATGGAATTACGGGAATATCGAAGAAAAAACTACTTTCCTACAATAATTGAGCATATACAAAAGAAGACTAAAAAAAATAATAACAACAATTATGTTAGACAGGAAGAAGTGAATAATAGAAAAGATAGAAATACAGGAAGTAAAAGCACAAGGAATAAAAGTACATGGAGTAAAAACACAAGAGATAAAAGTAAAACTGAAACAAAGAATAAAAAGTCAAAATCATTATTTACAATTGAAAACGATAGAAAGGATATAGTTGAAAAACTAGAAGAATTCAAGAAAAAGCTGTAATAATCTTAAGTGGTAATTAACATCTAAATATTATAAAGATGAAAGGGGGAAGATTCTATGAAACTTTATAACATTCTAATGGACAAAAGTGTTTTTTGGCGTGAAATGGACAGAAGTACTGAAGAGCATAGAATGTTAGCAGAAGAATACTACAAAACAAAACTAATGCCACTTATTATTGATTACTTTCTGGAAGAAAATTTTGTTCAAGAAGAATGTGATGCAATGGTTTTAACACTTGGAACGTCCTATGAACCATTAGTTCTTTCAATTTCTGCATTAAGACCAAAAAAAGTATTGATTCTTTATACTAATAAGTCTTTTCACCTTCTCGATGATGTAATAGAGTTTACAAAGTTGAAACCAAGTCAATATATAGCAACTGATGTAGATGCGGAAAATCCATTGCAGTTATATCAAAAGATAAAAAAAATGTATGAGAAATGGGAAAGACCTAAAAATATATATGTTGATTTTACAGGTGGAACAAAATCCATGGCTGCAGGGTGTGCAATGGCTGGTTCGACTATAGGAGCAAAACTAATTTATATCGGTGGAAATTATCTTGCAGATCTTAGAAAGCCTGAACCAGGAAGTGAAAAATTATGTTATATTGATGATCCCTATATGGTTTTTGGAGACCTAGAAAGGAAACAGGCTGTTTCCTTGTTTAACAAAATGGATTATGTATCAGCATACAGGCTATTTAAGGAATTAGAAGAAAGAATCCCCGGAACAAAAGAGTACAGCACATTAAAATACATTTCAAAGGCATATAATGCTTGGGATAGTCTTGATATAAGCGGAGCATCAGAAAATTTGTCTAAATGCTGTGAAATAATTGCAAACGAAGGAAAGTTAGAAAGAAGATTTATTTTAAATGCACATATTGAGAAGTTAGAAAAACAATTAAATGCTATAAAAGTATTGGAGAAAATTCATTGTAGTAAAGAAGCAATAAGAGATAAGAGCATTATATTTAATAATATTGGTTATTTAATTGCTAATTTATATCATAATGCCATGAGAAGAGAGAAACAGGAAAAATATGAGATGGCATCCCTGCTTTTATACCGTATACTTGAAATTGTAGAACAAAAAAGATTGTGGAATTATGGTGTTGATACATCAGATGCAGACTTCACTAAATTATGTGAGGATCAAAAAAATTTACTTGAGAGTGCTAATAAAATTATAAAAAAGTTGAAAGGGTTTAGTGAATGGAAGGAACTAGACAGGAAAGTGAGTCTTATAGCAGGATTCATAATACTTGCAGTGGTGGGAGATGAGATAATCAAAACTAAAAAGCCAGGAAAAGAGGCAGATAGTATCAATAGGTTAAGGAGCAAGGTTGACGCAAGAAATAACAGTATTTTTGCTCATGGTTACGAATTTATTGACAGGAAAAAGTATATGGAATTTAAAAAAGTGGTTGAAGAGTATATGAACTTATTATGCTATCTTGAAGGAATAAACAAAGATGAAATATTTTCTATATGTGAATTTATAAAGCTGTAGCCTTTAGGTTTATTTGCTAATGATAAAAGGAGAAGTATTGAAAATGGAGTTTTAGTATGATATATTTTAATAAAGTTATATGGTATCCATTGGATTTTTTCAGCCAGAACAATACTGCACATGAAATAAAAGGATTTAAAGGAAGAATGTAGATGCAAAATTATTGGACATTTTGCATTGGAGTGTCTCGAATGCTTGAAAATACAGGGGTGTAATAGGATGTTGATACCTGAAAAAAGCATAAAAAACAGTGAAAAAACGATGTTTTTTGATAAAATCAGGCTGAAAAAGTGCCGTCAAAAAAATCTTGTACAGCTTGGTAATAAAGGGTTTTAGCAAAAATAGCTGTTGCAGAGGTAGTTCCATTAAAACAAGGATTGAAACTCCTTAGAAACTGGTAATCCATCTACAAGTGGTGTGTTCATGCTCAAATATTATATGCCTTTTGTTCTTCAAAAATTATCTGATAGTGCCTTTCGTTTTAGCTATGTTAATGGTTTATACTATAAGTATGATTTTAATAGTGATACATTTGTGCCTTTCCCTGTAGATGGCCCTTATAGTAATAATTTTAATTTTTTCTTTAAAGATTCGGATGGTAATTATGTGGATTGGGATGATTCTTCGGCTGTAACTG
>JAAYTS010000083.1 GCA_012517995.1 Clostridium sp. | reverse complement strand
GAAGAACCAGTTTGATTAGAAGAACCAGTTTGTTGAGTAATAGAAATAGAACCACTACCTATATTACTAAGAGGAACTGCATTTAATTGGTTAAAAGGCAGGTGTTTTATTTCTTCATAAACAGGTATTATGTGGGATGAAGAAATGGCAAAATTTAAATTTGCCTCTCCCATACCTGAGGTAGTGATGCCAATTAACTTTCCAGATTCATTAAATAAGGCTCCTCCAGAGTTACCATGAGTAATAGGAATAGAAATTTGAATTAAATCAATCCCTTCGGATTCCCAGAAGTTTGATATTATTCCTGTGGATACTGTATTAAAAAGTCCTAAAGGTGAACCAATGGCAACTGCTATACTGCCTTTGTCAGTATCACTGGCTTTACCCATAGTTACTGGCTCAATGCCAATTTCATTTGCCAATTTCAATACAGCTATATCTACATGAGGGTTAGAGAATAATACTCCTTCTACATCAACAGAAGTTTCATCTGAAAGAAGTACTTTAGCACTTCTTCCACCCTCAATTACATGGTAATTGGTAACCACCACACCGTCTTTTATAAAAAACCCACTTCCCTGAGAGCTTGCAGAGTCTAATTCAACATATATTGCAACAACTTTATGGTCATTATTTTTAACAATATCCTTTACAGACATAATGGTATCTTCATCAGGTGAATCAGGTAAGTAAGTTTGCATAGTGTCTTCAGTGTTTATATTATCTGATTCAGCAATTTCAAGATATGAAGACTCGATATTTTCGTTTCTTTCGTTTAATTCTTCTTCAAATATTCCTTCCATGTATAAATATTTTAATCCGTCATTTGGAGTTTCAAGTATTACTACATTATTAAGTAACAAAGCTTCCCCTTGATGATGAACTACTTCATTATTTTCTGTTGTTTCATAATCTGCATAACATATAAAGTCTAGTTTAAGAAGATGTTCTATACCATGTGGTTTTTTGTTTTTACCTATAATGGATACTTCATCAAATTCAACTATATCTAAACCCATAAAAGAAAATAATACATCTTCATAAATGGGGAATATTTCATATTCTGGTCCCCTGTACGCATAGGTATCGTAGAATTCAGAAGTGGATTCTAATCTGGCTAACTCTAAAATAGCAGTTTTAGCAAATTCAATAATGTCTTCTTCAGTATAATTGCTTTCACCTAAGGCAGTATTAGAATTTTCACTAAATGAATTTTCATTATTATCAGACTGTGTTTGTGTGTCATCAGGTGGGATAACACTGCCTATTATCAATAGAAAAATAATTGATAATATTATAAATCCACCTAGGATACCTGTAGCAACTAAAACTTTACTTTTGCTTTTTTTAGTAGGCTCAGTTTGTTTCTTAGAAGGAATATTTTGATTTTTTTGAATATTTTGAATATTAGAATCAACCTGTTTTACCTGTTTTATTGGTTCATCTAAAAGCATAGTTTCATCAAATTGGTTATCCTGAACACTTGTTACATTATTAACATTGTTTGATTGCAAATTATTTAAGGTACCTGTAATGTTATTTGTATTACTAATTTGTAAACCATTAGGAATATTTTTTATTTCACTTTCATTATTGTTATGTTCAGGTAGTTGGCTATGTATTCTTTTGATAACTTTTTCTAGCTTATAAATATTATCTTCTAAAGTGCCATTAGTTGCATCTAAACTATATGGGCTGCTTAAATAATATTCAATTAATTTTGAAGGTTGTGACAAGTCAATCTTAAAAGGAATAATAAATTTATCCTGAGAAGCAGCCTTTTCTAATTCACGAATTATTTGTGGAGATGCATTAGCATTTGAAGAATATATAAAAATCACAACAGCTGATTTTTCAATAGCATCAATTATGCCTTCTGCATAGCTTTGACCATTTATAATATCTTTTGATGAAATCCAACATTTTAAGCCCTTTTGCGTTAGTTCTGCATAGATTTTTTCAGCAATTGCTCTATCGTTTAGAGCATGACAAATATAAATCAAATAAATCACCCTTACTTTATATTATTTTTTATAAAACTGTTCTATGTTTTAGAAATTTGTTACAGTATTTTATTATATTATATTGTATGATTATTATAATTACAAGACCTTATGATATATTACAAGTTAAAAATTTTTTTAAAATTATACCGAGAGAACTCAAAATAGATTTAAAATCTGTAAAGATAATAGAAAATTTTTTTATAAAGAGAAAACTTAAAAAAGTGCAATTCATTCCAAAAATCGTGCAATTCGTCAGAAAATATGT
>JAAYTS010000307.1 GCA_012517995.1 Clostridium sp. | reverse complement strand
CTCAACGAAATACAGGTTTCGGGGAAGCGTGCTCCAGGAATATACCAGGAAACGGGCCGACAGATCGCTGTGATATCGCGTGAGCAAATAGAAAAACTCCCCGCCCAGAGCATCCAGGGCTTACTCCGTACAGCCCTGGGGGTGGACATCCGCGAGAGGGGACCGCTCGGTATGCAGGCCGACATCAGCATGCGTGGGGGATCCTTCGACCAGGTGATGATACTGCTCAACGGAATCAATGTGACGGACCCCCAGACGGGTCACTACGGACTCAACCTACCTGTTGACCTGGCAAGCGTGGAAAGGATAGAGATACTGAGGGGACCTGCTGCCAGGGTGCATGGACCCAACGCCTTCGACGGGGCAATAAACTTCGTCACTAAATCAGGCTCGGAAAACAAGGTGTCGGCACAGCTTACAGCCGGGGATCACGGACTATACAACCTGCATGCGGGACTGAGCCACCGCAAAGGGGCCTTCGGAAATTACTTCTCGGCTCAGAAGGGCGCAAGTGACGGCTATATTGACAATACGGACTTTGATATTCTCAACCTTTACTACCGTGGTCAGGTGACACGCGAACAGTCGAAGTTTTCCCTCCAGCTTGGCTACAACGACAAGAGCTACGGCGCCAATTCATTCTACTCTGCAAGCTATCCAAACCAGTTTGATGCCAACCGCACTCTCTTTGCTGCTGCTTCGATGGAGAGCAGCGGACTGATTCGCATCCGTTCTGATGTCTATTGGCGTAGGCATCACGACCGCTTTGAGTTGTTTCGCAACTACATAGGGGCTGCCTCATGGTACACGGGGCACAACTACCACCTGAGCGAAACGGCAGGGGCAAGCCTTAACGCAACAACATCCTGGAGCCTGGGAACTACCTCACTGGGTGCCGAACTACGCAGTGAGAGCATCTGGAGCAATGTGCTGGGCCTACCCATGGACAAGCCTCTTGACGTGCCCGGTGAAAATGAGGGGCAGTTTACCCGCAGTTTCAACCGAACAAACTTCTCAGTATTTGCCGAACACAATATATACTTTGGTCGCTTTGACCTGTCGGGCGGGGTGCTGATCAACCGCCATTCAAACAGCGGCTATGGGGTGGACTGGTATCCCGGCATAGACCTGAGCTACAGGCTTACTACACTGCTCAAATGGACTGCCTCGTACAACAGATCCCTGCGTATGCCAACCTTTACCGATCTGTTTTACTCGGGACCCACCAACGTGGGCAATCCCAACCTGAAACCTGAGAGGGCTGAGACCTACGAGACTGCCTTCAGACTGCGCAATGAGACCTACAGCGCAAGCGTGGGAGGCTTTTACCGTATTGGACGTGACCTGATAGACTGGGGGCGCATTCCCGGTGAGACAGTCTATACCACTTCGAATATCAACCGTGTGGAGGCTTTGGGAACTGAAGCGGCTGCCGACCTGCTGCTGAGTGAGCTGATTCCGGGACAGACCTTGCTGAGGTCTCTGTCGGTCAACTACAGCTATGTGTGGCAGGACAAGGTGTCGGATGAGGGCTATGAGTCCTACTACGTGCTCGACCACCTCAGACAGAAGCTGAATATCAGCCTTATACATGGTCTGGGACTGCCCAATGTGGAGGTAAACTGGAACATGCAATACCGCGACCGTGCAGGGTATTATACAAAGTCGGATGGCACAAGGGTTGATCATACACCTTTCTGGCTGACCGACCTCAGGGTGAGCTGGAATAAGGGCAACTACGGCCTTTATGCTGAGGCATCCAACCTCTTTGATGCCACTTATTCAGACCTTAGCGAACTCCGTCAGCCGGGCTTGTGGCTGAAACTTGGTGCGAGGATAGAACTCAAAATTTTATAGAATATAGCCTAAATATTAACTGATTAACAATGCACAAAGCCACCCGCTCGGGTGGCCTTGTTGCATTGTGATGTATCACCATCCAAAGTTTATGTTTCATTCCTGACCGAAATGTATCATGCGCAAAAGTCCCTGTATCGGGATTTGAACCGTCCGGAGCCAGTCTCAGATACCTTTGCAAGTACTGATGTTAACAATTTTTCAATAAAAATAGCTTAATAATTCAGCTAAGTATGAAAACAAAACTATTAATGGTGTTGATGCTTTGCTTTGGCGCTCTGACAGCGTGGGGGCAACGTATCGTTACAGAAGGTACTGTAATAGCCGCCAATACCAACGAACCGTTGATTGGTGCTACAGTATATGTAAAAGGTACCACATCGGGTACCGTAACCAATGTTGACGGTGGCTTTAGTATAGCTGCAGATCAAGGTGCAACACTGGTATTTAGCTGCCTAGGCTTTAAAACCATTGAGCTTCCAGCCAATGGATATAAAGATATGGTAGTTAAAATGGAAGAGGACATCCAACTATTGGAAACAATCGTTGTAGTGGGTTACGGTGTGACCAAGAAAACTGATGTTACCGGTTCTGCAGTAAGAGCCAACCTTAAGGACTTTGAAAAGGTTGCTAATACCAACGTAATGCAAAGTCTGCAAGGTACTGTTCCAGGTCTTAATGTAGGCCAGGTAACCAGCGCCGGTGGTTCTCCAAGTATCCAGATCCGTGGTAAGAACACAATCTCGGGTAGCACAGATGTATTGATCGTTCTCGATGGTATTATATATACCGGAGACCTCGCATCAATCAACCCTGCTGACATCGAGAGCATCGACGTTCTGAAGGATGCCAGCGCAACTGCCGTTTACGGTGCACAGGCTGCCAACGGTGTATTGCTGATCACTTCTAAGAAGGGTCAACAAGGCAAGGCCCGGATCACTTTCTCTTCATCTTACAGTATTCAGACT
>JAAYTS010000082.1 GCA_012517995.1 Clostridium sp. | reverse complement strand
TTATAAACGAAGACGGTACAAGCCCTGAAGAAAAATATTTAGGAAACAATGTATTTGAAGCAGAAATAAAGTATGTTGAGAGTATTTTTGAATATGGTGAATATGACATTCCTTACAATGTACTCTCAAGAGACTTTAGTTTTAATCTTTCAAAAAGACCTTCCGTGGCTGATTTAGGCTCTCCAAGAGGAAGATGGAGCGGCAATATAACAGGAGAGTTTGAAATAATAAGAGATCCAAAGGACGGATTATTTAGAAAGTATTCTGGAAAAAACAATCCGTCTATAAATAGTTCAAGATCTAGAGTTGAAAGAAATCCTATTGTAAATTTCACTATTGAAAGAAAGGATTTTGGAGATGACCCTGAAGGACGAAAATGGCTTGACAGAGACCCTTCAACTCCTGTAATTAAAAATGGCAAATTATTTTCTGAAGGTTATATACAAGGATGGGATGTTTATGAGTGCGGTTTTGAAGATTGTGAATTATGCCCTCATAAAGTACTTAGAACAGCACCCTTTAACGAAGTAACAAAAGATTTAACGTTTAATGTTTATGCATACAATGGAATGAAAAACATTCCATCAAAAAACTTTAAAAATGAAATAGAAAACAACAGGGTAGATTCCCTCAATAAAAAAATGTATTGGGAAAGTGAACCGTATAATTTTAACGTAATCAGATGGATGTGCCGTTTAGACTCCAATGGAAAAGAATGCGGCTGGACATCTGTTGACGGAAGATATCAAAGAACCTTTAAACAGCAAAACAGTGGAGATATACAAATTACAATAAAAAGTCCTATGGAAATTGAATATATGCAGGCAAGGGATGCAGCAAGACAAGGCATAAACAGAAAAGACCTGTATGACAAAGCTGTATTTCCAACGGATATAGATCTTCAAAGATTTGACTATCCTATAAAGTCAGGATACTACTTTAACCCTGCAGGAAAATATTCTTTTACGGTGGAGACGGTAACATACAAGCCTGTGCCTGATGATACACAGGAACACAAAGATATTGTAAACGCCGTTATAAATTCATTTAACTACGAAACAGACCTTATGTACATAAATGACTACAGGGAGGCTGTAAATATAAAAGGAGAGCTTCTGCCTGAAAGGGGAAATACTTTTAGCGCACGACCAGGTATACTTACAGCACAGGATAACAAAGGTATAAACGGGATAGAACTTGTTACGGTGTTAGACAGAAATAGCGATGAATCACGTTATACAAAAAAAGTTGAAGAAATTTACCATGAACATGTAAGCGGAGGAAATACACACGAATATTGGAAAATGGTGATGGAAGGATATGCAGAATCTAACACTTTAGGTAGCAGGGATAACTATAAATACAGAGAGTATGTAAAGCCAGGACAAAAAATGTACAAAATAACAGAAACTACAGAAGTAGATATTATTATAAACAAGGACAATATAAACACTTTTACACATGCACATATGCCTGACGGTGAGTACTACATAAAAGTATGGATGGATAATGTTGATTTAGGAAGCAGCAGCCATGCATATAGCTCATTGGGTACATTAAGCGGG
>JAAYTS010000081.1 GCA_012517995.1 Clostridium sp. | reverse complement strand
TTAGAAAAGCTGTATTCATTAAAAGAAGAGTGTGGGGATAAAGTTTTAAAACTAATAGAAAAATACCAGAAGAAAAAAGAAAAAGAGCATTTAGAAATACTAAGATATGAAAAAATGTGTGAATATGAAAGGGAAGCTTATAAAAAAGGTTTTTCCTATATAGCAGGAATAGATGAGGCAGGAAGAGGCCCTTTGGCGGGTCCTGTTGTTGGGGCGGCAGTTGTACTTCCAAAGGATATTTTTATAAAAGGTCTTAATGATTCTAAAAAGCTTAGTGAAAAAAAGAGAGAAGAGCTTTTTGATATTATAAAAAAAGAAGCTTTAGATATTGGTATTGGAATGGTAGACCAAAATGAAATTGATGAAATAAACATACTAAATGCAGCTAAAAAGGCTATGGCACTGGCTGTAAAAAATCTTAAAAGTACTCCTGATATTTTATTGGTTGATGCTGAAAATCTAGAAGGACAAGAGATAAAACAAATTTCTATAGTAAAGGGGGATGCCCTTAGCATATCTATTGCTGCTGCTTCTATAATTGCAAAAGTTACTAGAGACCGTTTAATGAAGGAAATGGATGAAGAATATCCCCAGTACGGTTTTTTAAATCATAAAGGATATGGAACAAAAGAACATATTAATGCTATAAAGAAATATGGTATTTGTCCGATACATAGAATAAGCTTTACTAAAAAATTCGCTCTGTAAATATATTTTATTTATTGGATAAATTAGTGAGGGATGAATGTTGAAAATAGTAGAACTTTTTGGAGAGCAGCTAAATGTACATTTTAAAGCAGAAATACTGTCAAAGCTTAACCAAGGTGATGTTGTAAGGGCAAAGGTTCTTGAAATTTCAGCACATAAAATATCCCTTAAATTACCTGATGGGAATATCATAAGTGCTGCACTTATGAATGCTATCAGTGCCCAAAAAGGTGAACAGGTAGAACTTGTAGTAAAGGATATTGTTGATGGCAAGATTTTTTTAGAAACTATAAAAAGTCAGGGCCTAAAAAGTGTCCAGATAGAAAATGAAATAAAAAATAAGCTTATGGATATTGGCGTAAAGCCAGATAAAAAAGCTATGGAAGTTGCAAGGCAAATTATAAAAAATGAAATCCCTTTAGAGAGGGAATTTTTCAACAAAGTACTAGATACTATTGAAACATACAAAAATGTATCAATAGAAAAGGTGGTATTTCTTTTATCTAAAAATATAATTCCTTCAGAAAAAAACATATCTAGTTTAAATCAAATTGTAGATGAAAAATACAAAATAGGCGATGAATTAAATAAACTTTTAAATGGTCTTATGTCTATTAAAGATGAAAAAACAAACAAATTACTCAAAAGTATTCTAGATGAAAGTATAGATGTAAAAAAAGATGTTTTAAAACCCCAATTGATTTTAGAAGAGTTTAATAGGGAGATAGAAAACAGTAAATTTTCAATTAAAGTTCAAAATGTTTTAAAAGAAAAAATTATTGAATTTTTAAAAAGGGAGAATACAAATTTTGAGAATCCAAAGGAATTTACAGAATTTTTAAAAGGTGCCGACTTTTTAGACAAGGTTTATTTAAATATTGAAAAGGAATATATAGAAAAAGTTATAAAAAATGTTTTTGAAAAAATAAATTTTGAAAAGAAAAATACAATTAAAGAAGCTAAAGAAACATTAAAAGATAATGACAAAAAAGAAGCTTTAGAAAAAGCTTTTAATAAGTTTTTTGTAAAAACAGATGATTTTTCTACTAAGGAAGAATTAAATAGCAAGAATATTTATAAAGAAATGTATAGAAAAATTGAGCTAATTAAACAAGTGTTAGATAAGACAGAGTTTTCAAACAAAAGTGATATTTTTAAGAGTATTGAAAATTTGCAAAGTAATTTAAGATTTTTAAATGAACTTAATAATAATACTACATATATCCAGATTCCCCTTAATATTTTTAATAAAAATCATACAGGGGAGCTCTACATATTAAAGAAAAAACCAGGTAAAAAAAACATTAATATAGATGATGTGAGTTTATTTGTATCCTTAGATACTATAAATTTAGGACAAGTGGATTCTTTAGTAAATATAAATAAGAAAAATATAAGTATAAATATAAGGGCAGAGAGGAAGGAAGCAATTAATTTTATCAAAAAAAACTACATAGACCTTTATAATATTCTTTTAGAAAAAGGATACAAACTAGTTGATATAAAGTACCGACTAATTGAAGAAAAGATTAGTATATTAAATTTAAACAATATAGAAGAATTAAGTGGTAAAAGGCAAAAGTTTGACTACAAGGTGTAAAAAGGGTGGTTTTTTAAAAATGAAAAAAAAGAAAAAAATAAAACAGGTTGCAGCATTAAAATATTCTCCTGACAAAAATGAGGCACCGGAAATAATAGCTTTAGGAAGAGGAGAGGCAGCAGAGAAAATTATTGAAAAAGCCAAGGAAAGCAATGTACATATATATGAAGATGAAGAACTTGCCACTACTTTAAATACATTTAACATAGGTGATGAAATACCACCTGAGTTATATGAAGTTGTGGCTGGAATATTTTCTTTTATTAAATCTTTAGACGAAAAATATGGAGAAAGAAAATGATTAATAAAAAAGAGATAGGAACAATTGGAGAAGAGATGGCAGCAGAGTATCTTGAAAAAAACAATTATGAAATTTTAGAGAAAAACTTCAGGTACAAAAGACTAGGTGAGATTGACATAATTTCCCGGGAAAGCGACAATATTTGCTTTATTGAAGTAAAGACCAGGAGTACTTTAAAATACGGTCTTCCAAGGGAATCGGTGAACTTTAGAAAGCGGGAAAACATCAAAAAACTTGCACAAATATACATTAATAGACATAATATGCACGATGAAATTATAAGATTTGATGTTGTTGAAATTTATATAGAAAAAAATCAAGACAATATTAATTTAAAGGAAATAAAGCTAATTAAAAATGCCTTTTAAAAGGGGTGATATTTTTTGCATACGGGACACAGAAAGAGGCTTAAAAACAGGTTTTTAGAAGAAGGATTGGATAGTTTTGAACCACATCAGGTTTTAGAGCTTCTTTTATTTTTTTCTATTCCAAGAAGGGATACAAATGAAATAGCCCATAAACTTTTAAAAAAATTTGGTTCACTGTCCGGGGTTTTTGAAGCTGATATAAAAGAGTTGGTAAAAGTAGAGGGTATAGGAGAAAACTCAGCTTTTTTAATTTCAATGATTCCTCAATTATCAAGAAGGTACCTTAATGATAAGTGGAGGGACAAGCCAGAACTAAATAGTTCTTCAAAGGCTGGGGAATATGCTATTTCACTTTTTGCAGGAAGAACCTATGAAGTATTTTATGTAATTTGTCTTGATGCACAAAATAGAGTAAATTATGCAGCTTTAGTTCATGAAGGGACAATAAATGAAGCACCCATTTACCCAAGAATTATAGTTGAGACAGCTTTAAGGCATAAAGCTAACAGTGTAATACTTGCTCATAATCATCCAGGTGGAAGCCTTAATCCCTCAAGAGGGGATATTGAAGCAACTAAAGTAATAAAAAATGCCCTAGAATCCATTTCAATAAAAGTAGTTGACCACATAATAGTATGTGGTGAAAGGTATGTGAGTTTTGCAGAAAGAGGTCTTTTAGTTCTTTAGTCAAAACTGATACCTTTAGTTTTAAGTTTCTTTTCTACATATTCATCAACAAATGCTTTAATTACCGTTAATACCGGTACGCCTAAAAACATACCTAAAGCTCCAAACATTCCTCCACCCACAATTATAGCAGTTATTATAAGAAGAGGACTTACGCCTACTTGATCTCCAATGATTTTAGGTCCTAGGTACCATCCGTCAAATTGCTGAAGCAAGAATATTATTATTGCCACCCAGATGGCCTGTATAGGATTGATAAACAATGTTACAACTACTGCAGGAATAGCACCCAAAAAAGGTCCTACATATGGAATCATATTGGTTACTCCAACAATTAAGCTAAACAAAAGTGCAAATTTTATTCTAAAAATAGAAAGCAATATAAGACAGAGAATACCTATAATTAAAGAGTCTAAAGCTTTTCCAAACATATATTTTGAAAATATGTAATTTGATTTTTTCAAATTAGAAATAATGCTAAAGGCATTTCGCTTATTTAACAGGGCATATGTTAATTTTTTGGCAGCCCTGAGTATTTTTTCTTTATCAGCTAAAATATATATGGAAATAATCAGCCCAATTAAAAATTTCAAAATATAAGAAGTAAGGCTTAATGTACTTGTAAGTAAAAAATTCACAGGCACATCAACAAAATTATTTATTTTAGATGTAAACCTTTCTAAATTATTTCGAATATAAGTTTCCACTCCGTACTTGTCATAACTTTTTAATTTTTCAATAGTTTCACTTATCTTTGTTTCAGTGGTTTCTATATAATCCGGAACATCATTGGCAAGTTGTTTAATACTGGTGGATATAGCTGGAGTAATAACTGTTATTAAAATTCCTAGAACTGCTATAAAAACAACATATATAATTGAAATACTCAAAATTCTTCGTATTTTAAGCTTTTTTTCTAATAATACCATTAAGGGATTTAAAAAGTATGCAATTGCAAATCCCCAGATTATATAAGTAAAAAGGGATATTATGTATTTTAAAATACCTTGTATTTCCGATAGAAAAATAGAAGGATTATTTATTAGTTTGTAAAG
>JAAYTS010000265.1 GCA_012517995.1 Clostridium sp. | reverse complement strand
AATTAACACCGAGGCATTTAGAATCCAAGTTGGAATATGCTTGTTTAAATCAAGAAATGCGGCTTCGTGATCCATGACAACATAGTACTTGTCATCAACATATCACCGCTCTAGTACCTTGGCCATAAAATCGGAATAATTTTGCCCGGCTATCACAAATAAAACAGTATAGCTATCTCCCACCTTCATCGAATCCAGACTTTCGTGCCACTCAATAAACTTCGGATAGCACGGCCGACAACCATTTTGCAAATACACTACCGACAAGTAATCGTATTGTTGCTTTAAATCCTCCAAGGTCAGGAAAGCGTTTTCTCGGCGCACCAAATCAAAAATTTCCAGAGAAACCTCTTTGTTAATGGTCGCACGCAAATCTTTTTCGGTTTGAGTGGGCTGGGAGCAGGAAAATACTAAAAGCTGTATCAATAGTATTATGAGCCCTTTGGTTATCGGTATTGAATTTGGATTAAATACTGAAGTGACATGTATAAGTGTCATAGATAAAGTCGATTTGTCTAATAGGTGAGTTAACGTCAATGGTTTGATGGTTTGTGTTTTGAGCTCTGGGTCTTTGTTAGTTGCTTAGTGAGTAGTGGTATTATTTGTGATATTAACTTTTTGCAATTTATATCCTTCAAGGTCTTCGGAGAGTCCTATGGCATATATTTCCGAGTTGTGTGCTGAATATATCCTGTGCTTGCTGTCCAAGGCAGGCTCAGAATATGTGCTTATTAATTGCATATTGCGGTCAAAAACATATGACTTATACTTCCTTTTTGAGGCATCTTTAAAGTACAGTCCTTCCATCTCCAGATTTCCTATTTCGGTTCTGATAACAATGATGGAGTCTGTCACATAAATTCCTGTTACAACATTAGAACCAAAGATGTATTGAACGCTCTTGTCCTGATCTCTTAAGAAGTCATTGATGTCACCTGGAATTTCTTCCATGGTAAATTGCGGGTCAAGAATCTTCTTGTTGCTTACTAGGTTAAAAGATGCCAGGTCTACGATTGAAACCTCGGGGAAATTTGTTGGGGAAAAGAAAAGGAAACTGTCTTTTAGTGCGATACCTCCTGTGAATTCTTTCATGTTGAGCATTTGATGTTCTTTTGAGGCCTGGCCCCATGCATGCTCAATATATTTACCATTGGTTAAATCAAAAACCGTTACTATTGATTCATTGAGTCCTCCTGAAGTGTAGAGGAAAGCCCAATTATCGTGTATTTCAAAATCTTTGATGGCACTATCAAATTCGTATTGGTTAATTGGCTTTCCATCTGTCGTAAATACAATTAGTTTGAGCATTCCCTGACACCAAACATAGATGTTGTTTTGGCTGTGCTTAACTATTGATGGCCTCATAAATTCGTAAGGGCCTTTCCCATGACTTCCAATTTCTTCTATTTGAGTTCCCGTTTTGTCAAAAACGATAACCTGTGGTGGGGAGATGGTTGAAATAACAAAAGAATTGTCATTAATTACATCAAAGGAGCTGATTTTACCAATAACTTTGGGGCTGTTTTTGAGTTCTGAAATATCCAAGTAATCAACCCTACTTGTAGGTGTGTCATCAAGCTTTATGGCGTTTTGTTCATTGTTGTGATTCGAACAAGAAATTAAGATTGACGCCCCCAGAAAAAGACAAAGAGGGGAAAATGTAGTTCTCATAGACCAATGCTTTTTGTTAAAGCTATTGATATAGTTCATTACTATATCAATAGCTATGTTTGAATTATTTCCAGAAACAAGCTGGGCATACATATGACCCACCCGTAGTACAGCTAAACTCTGCTTTTGTGTCGGTGCCGATGGATCCAGTCCAAGTAACAGTCCATATTGGATCACAGACATTAGCGTGCCCACCTCCACCTGATCCACCTTCACTCTGCGCTTGCGCCATCACCGCAATTGCATCCAGTGATACATCACTGGGTTTGCCTGATTGTAACATATTTATATTTAACACACTTGCTACTGCAAAGAATCATGTTGCTACTGCAAATATTATTTTCTTTTTCATTTTAACAAACTTAATCATTAGTAATTTGCCGGCCATACTGCCAGCATTCAGTCTTTTTCAATGCCTACCTGCCTTGCAGTAGCATTGGGGTGAAAGAACTCCGCCTTTTTACCCATGTATCTTCTAAATCCTTATCTTTGTGCTATTATTATTACCTCCTTTCTTTTTGAAAGGGAGCCGGAAGAGGAAGCTGTAGCATCCGAGCTAGAGGGCTTCCTCTTCTTTTTCCCATGTTATTAACTACTCATCTGTATCTAATATTTTTCTCATCTCTCTCATAATTTCTCTTGTTGCGGAAGTCTCCACTGCTGCCTGATAGGCACGGAAATTATACCAGCGTTCGGCTTCGCGCCATACGCTCATTGCCTGGTAATGCCCCTTGCGGTGTGGATAATAATGGATACTAACCACCAGAATGGCCATGGCAAATGGCAGGGTAAGCAAGATGGTCTTGCGCCCTTTTATTGTAAGTATTGTTT
>JAAYTS010000001.1 GCA_012517995.1 Clostridium sp. | reverse complement strand
TTCTGGCAAGGTATTTCAGAGCAAAAGGAGATAAAGTGTTCTTTGTTTCAGGCAGTGATTGTCATGGTACACCGGTGGCAATCAGAGCCAGGCAGGAAAACAAAACACCTGAAGAAATAAGTGACTACTACCACAACGAATTTGCCGACTGTTTTAATCGCCTCGGCTTCTCTTATGACCTATATGGAAAAACATCCAGCAACGAGCATAGAAGCTTTGTTACAGACTTTCATAAGAAACTCTATGATGGTGGGTATGTTTATGAGAAAAGTACTCCACAGGCATATTGTGAGAAATGCAAGCAATTTTTACCTGATCGCTTTGTAAAAGGATTGTGTCCTCATTGTGGTGAGTTCGCAAGGGGCGACCAGTGCGAAGCGTGCGGAAGTGTACTGGAACCGGAAAATCTGCTTCAGGCAGAATGCAGCATATGCGGTGAGTCACCTGAATTCCGGTCTACCAATCATCTTTACCTAGCTGTCACCCGTATGAAGGAAGAACTGGGAAAATATATTGAGAGCCACAGTGACTGGAGAAAAAATGCTTATGAGATGTCAAAGAGGTATATTCATGAAGGGCTGCGCGACAGAAGCTTGACTAGGGATCTCGATTGGGGCATTGATGTCCCGAAGGATGGGTTTGGCGATAAGAAAATATATATCTGGGCAGAAAATGTCCTTGGATACCTTTCGGACTGTTATACTCTATGCCGCCGACAGGGAATTGATTTCTATGAATTCTGGAACAGCTCAAGGCAATATTATGTACATGGAAAAGATAACATACCTTTTCATACAATTATTCTGCCCTCACTGCTCTTAGGCCGCACCGATATCAATTTGAAGATGGCCGATGATATTATATCCAGTGAATACCTGACCCTTGAAGGCAGGAAAATTTCCACCAGCGGAAATTGGGCAATATGGGTAAAGGATATCCTTGAGCGGTACAACCCTGATTCCATCCGTTATTTTCTGATTGCCAACGGACCCGAAAAAAGGGATACCGACTTTACATGGAGGGAATTCATTAATAGCCATAACGGAGAGCTTTTAGGTGCTTACGGAAATTTTGTAAACCGCAGCCTGGTGTTTATTCAGAAGTATTTCGAAAACAAGATACCAAAAGTGCAATGTAATCAGAATATTTATCAATCATTGACAAAGCTCTACCCTCACATCGGGGAACTGATAGAACAGGGGAACTTCAAGGAGGCACTGGATACAATCTTTGTATTTGTGCGGGCTGCAAATAAATACTTTGATGAGGAGCAACCGTGGATTACAATAAAGAGTGATATTAAAAAGTGCAAGGAAACTCTGAATACCTGTGTGCAGATTATCGCTAACCTTTCTCATCTGCTTGAACCGTTTCTCCCGTTTTCCTCTGCAAAAATACGAAACATATTAAAGATTGAAAATGTAGTCTGGCAGTGCATAGAAGTTCCAGCCGGTCTGGAGCTTGGGCAAGTGGAAATCCTATTTGAGCGGATTGATAAAAAGGTCATCCATGAGGAAGAGGTAAAGCTGAGAGGTTATTAGACAGATAGGCTAATGAGTACAAAGAGCACCTTACTTTGGTGTTAGTGGTTAGGTAAGGTGCTTTTATTTACCTTTATTTGACCTCCAGTTCATAATACTCTCTGTAAGCAATATTTCCATTTAAATGCAAATAATCCCTACAGGGTTTTCCATTAATATATTTCCATAGGATAGCAAGAGTGGGCTTTACTTTTATTACAATTTCATCCTTCATAGATGAATACATTTCAAAGGAATGAGGATGCTTCTGCTTATAAAGGTTGTAAAACTCTGTATTTTCAAGGTCAGATGGATGATGTTCAAATTTAGCTACCCCTTCAATTTGTAGATTCCCTACACAAAGTGCAACTCTTGGATTTTTGGCTATTTGCTCAACTTTTAGAAACTTCTTGTCGGTCTGTAGGTAAATATCCATTCCTACGTTGACATGGCTCATTGTCCTTGCTGTCACACGTCCGTCTGAGCATGATGCCAATACTATGTGCTTTTCTCTCTCAAGTATATCAATAATTTCTTCTTTCAATTCATTTGAATCACATGCAATTCTGCTCATTTTTAAGTTCCTCTCCTGTGTCTAATATGTAAAATAAATCCTATTCCCAATTTGCTCTAAAACAACTTTATCTGCCTATCTTTGTTTGTTTTCATATTTCTCATTGTTATTTTATCATTATCTCCAACTTGGCCGATCAAAAGCTCCCCTTGAGGATCGTGCCTTTTGCTGTTATTAACCACAGACACATCACTATAGTTGGCATAGCAATATATACAGCCATTTCTACAGGTATTATATGCACCAATATCAATACTTTCAAAACATCCGCAGGAATCACGCTGATTCTTGTCTCGTTTCATATCAAGGCTATACCCGCAAATACTCTCTACTAGTATTCGATCGATACAATTAGCTTGCTCTATACCATATTCGTATAGGAATGACTTTTCACAACAGGCCTTTACTGTAATGCCGAAGTCTTTTGCAGTGGATGAGATCATTTTGCCAAGTTCAATCATCTCATCCATGCTGATTTCCCTTAAAATATCTGTTCTCAGTTTGGAATATATATCTACAAAACTTATAATACACTGTCTTGTATGTCTGCCAAGTTTGCTGCAAATCCTCGAAAACTGCTCCTTATGAAATGTGAAGTCAAACATGTCATTTAATATAATAGGGTCATATCTCCACAGAACCTTATCTTTTCCTATTCTGTCACTCAGCTCGCAGAAAGTTTTTATTATCTCTTCTTTATCACGGAGTCCCTTTTCCACAGATTTGTCATAGGGTGTTACTGTGAATTGGAAATAATACTTATAGCCCAGTTCAT
Source organism: Clostridium sp. (assembly GCA_012517995.1). Classification (GTDB taxonomy): domain Bacteria; phylum Bacillota; class Clostridia; order Acetivibrionales; family Acetivibrionaceae; genus Herbivorax. Next base: position 6,504 of record JAAYTS010000001.1, on the reverse strand, counting down.
CGAGGACATCAAGCTTATCAAGCATATTTAGCGGATCCTTTGTCCAAAACACAATGCAATCAATAACATCAGGTGATAATGCTATTTTGCTGACTTGAGCATGATTCATCGGGTTTCGTGTTAAAATAAATCCGGCATGTAACCGATTGATCAACCACTCAGAATAATAAGCCGGAATATCTGTCCTTCGTGAAGCACTTAGTATCATAATCTTAACCCTCGATCCATTTTATAAATGCAGTTTTATCCTTACTATTGAAACCGCATTTTTCGTAAAATTTCAATATACTTTCATCTTTAGCACCGGTAAGCAACATAATTTTGTAGCATGACTTGCTTTCAGCAATCTCAACTGCTCTTTGCATAAGAGCCTGGGCATATCCCCGGCATCTATAGTCCTTATGCGTTACAACATTTTCAATCAAAGCGTAAGGCCTCATACCCCGTGTCAGATTTTTTATTACAATTACAGTTACGCTCGATACGATTTTACCTTCAATTTCTCCAATCAATATATGATAATCTTCATCAGCAATTATTTCATTCCAGAGTGAATTTAGTTTTGGTGTTTCCGGCAGCTTTTCGCTTTCGTGCAAGTACAAGTACAATTCCTGCAATCCATCAAGATCTGATTTCCTAACTTCTCGAATTATCATAACTCACCACTCACTTCTTAAAATTCTTGTATAGCAGACTTGGCTGTATACCGGTATTGTTTTGATACTTTCCGCTGCAGTATTTTTCATAATCACCTTCAATTGTATGGTAATATATCTGGCAGATTTCAACACCAATATGCTTTTTAATCTCAAGACCCGAAAGTATCAAACAAATCACCTCCAGAACGCACTGTCTCCATAAGCGGAAATGGCTTCGTCATGCCTCTTCGTGCAGAATCCACCAGGACAGCTATATTCACAGGTGTACGTATCTCCGACTTCATGACCGTTAAGGTAGTGATTTTCAGGCTTATTGTCAGACTTAATGTCAGGCTTAAAGGGCAGAACTGTGATTATAAAACTGTGATTATAAAACTGTGTTTTTATACCAATTTTTCAAGCTATCCCTCCAGTTTCTTTATTACTTCATAAATACTGCCAAGTCCGTCATAATCCTTGCCATGCCCGTAGTAAATACCGTTTTGCATATTAAAATACAGTCTTTCGGCAAGTTCATCTTTACCCTTCTCTTTTATGTAATTAACAAAAGCCCTTAACCGAATATCGTGACCTGCCGAGAACATTCCTTTGTCACAAGGAGCTATATCACACTCCCAGCAACCATTTAACCCTTTTTTAGTGCAACAGTTATACTGGTAGCAACCTTCATCCGTTTTGCGTGAACCACAACAGTTATTTTCACTTCTACAGCCATCACATTTATAAGCAAGATGGCAAAGCCTGCATACAAGACCGCAATAAGCAATACTGTTAGCTATATCCTTAACCTCTTTAGCACTTCCTGTTAAAATAACTCTATTCATTACATCCTTTGAATCTACAGTAATAATTTCTATCGGAACGACAGGACTACGTGAAAGCCATTGCTTAGCATCTAATTTCTCAAAATTGTCCGACGCCATTTTATAGATATACCCTGGAGCAGTTTCATCAAATACTCCGGCTGAAATTGTTATTATTCCAGTATAGTCATCAACATGAAAAGATTTTCTACCGTTGCTATATGGTCTTATTGCAAGTGTAAACGGCAAGACATCATCAATATTTTCATAGGCGTATACACCACACTCCGTTCCGTTTTCCTCCGGCAATCCGCTTGCAGTATGGGGTGTTAAAATGTCAGTCTTGTGTTGACTGCCGTGATATAAATATGTTGGTTTATCCTTCTTTTTTAATAGTTCTCTTTCTAAAACACCTGCAAACTCCTGAACAAATGGTCCAAGTGTGCCAATCCACTCCAACGTTTCCATATCTGATATATATAGTTCAGGATTTTTCCTTATTTTTATTACCCTTTGCATCACGTGAATATTTGGGACAAGCCTTTCTGATAATGCCCATTCTGCGGCAGCGGTTTTTGCGATAACTTTGCCAGTCTTCAGGGTGTACAGGCACCTTGCTATGTCTAAAAACCATCCGGCTGATGTTACTCGCTTGTTTGCTGTCTGAGCGTATTTTCTGATTGTATTGTAATGATTTTCAACTGCATCATGAATTTCTTTTTCAGTCGGATAGGGAATCTTGCTACGCAAGTCTTTACCGTACAGGACCATACCATGTTCAACTATTTCAATTGCAGAAAAAGGGTCAATTCTGTATTGTTCTATGATCTTTTGTCCGCCTGTTCCCCAGTAAACCACAATATCGTTTTCCTTGTTGAAAAATGCTTTTTCAGATATAAAGCCGCCTTCAAACAACCGAAAATAAGGATTGCCTTGGTATTCGTCCATTAAGACCTGTCTTAAACTTACTAACTTGTTTGCCTGTGCCTCATCAATTGGCTTTTCAGTTAAGCACAAAATATCAATATCGCTCCAGCCAAGTCTGAAATCATCAAGCGTAACAGATCCATACAAAAGAATTGTAGGGTTATTATTTGCCAAAATAGTTACTATTCTATTTGTCATAATATCAATACTACGTTTCACTCTCATACATCCCCCTAATCGCTGGATTGTTTACTACCGCATCAAAACACACTCCACAGGTTGCACCGTTACCAATACCAAAATAGCAGGTATCAATAATAACTTCATCTCACAGTATTATTCTCCATATTATAGTAAATCTCCTTTTTATATGTTCATCTTAATGTTCATCATAGCCGTTAACATATGCGACAAAAGTTGTCATTTATCAAGTATAGATTTTGCTTCTTTACTCATCAGAAATGTTCCCTTTGGCAAATAGCATGCGAATATTTCAGGGCACTTACTACACTATAGTAACTTGCTAATCAAGCCCCCACAAACTCCAAACCCAAAAGTCAGAAGATGGATATCCATTTTCACTTGCTTTCTTTGACCACAGGTTAATACAGTCTTTCCAGTTAGGATTTTCCCAAGCTTTCAGACGTTCTGCCCATAATAACTCTTCGTCAAGATCATCACTCCAAATGTTTATCTCAGGTAAAAGGACATGATCTGCGATATATTTTTTGTAGTCATCAATAAGATTTCCTATAATATCAATTTTTTCATGCCAACTATTACACAATAGTATCCTGTCAATATTTGAACCAAAATTTGAAACTAGAAAAGAGGATCTATCAAATGCCCAGCGCAGATGTGTACGCCAAGGAAAATATTGATGATTAAGCAAAAAGGCTACTTTCAATAGCCCTTCAAAAACATGGCCAAACAAAACATGAGATTCTGTCATGTTATCCCGAATGACACATCGCTTTAGCTCTGAAAAATCTTCTGAAACAAGCTGCTTAAATATTGAAAGCAAAGATTTTTTCCAAATATATTCCGGACACTTGAGAGCGGTTGTTTCTTCCCTAAGAAATGTCAGTACACCATGCGGATCGTAATAGATTAGGTTTTCCTGCATGGTGAATAATGATTCAATAGAGACCTTCTCCCAGGAGAAATTCCCTCTACGCGAGAGAATATTATTCGCCTGGCCATCCAGCAGCCAAGATACTGGATGAACGCATATAATGGAACCCTTCTTTTGCCATGGATTTGTATCGGCTAAACATTTATTTAAAGACAGCTGCAACCGGGCACCATGCTTATGCCACGTAGTACCATCTAAATATATGGCTGCTTCCATATCTGAAAATTTATCATCAATTCCCAGTCCTACAGAACCAAGAATCATGATGCTCATATCCGCATATACTTGGGGATGTTCCCTGCGTATCATTGGTATAATTACATTATCAAAATAATCGATGACTTTGACTGACATAATATGTGACTCCCTTCTACAATCAATCTTAATAAAAACAAATCAAAGTAGATTTAAAGCGACATTGATATATAGTTGCCATTAGTTTTACCGTCACTTTTTCCTCCCAATATACATTAAATGTTCTGAATAACTTAATAAATCCTCACGTTCACAGACCCTTTCTGCAAGGTCGAGCCACTTGTCAATAACCTCTTGAGGTTGCGCCTTAATGTTCTCTTCGCAGGGAGCTAAGATACTTTCCTGTCCAAAGAAATGTAACTTTTCAAGCGGAAACTGTGCCATGAAAGGCAAGATATCCTTGTGTCTGTAAAAGTAGCTTTGAGTAAAACTGTCACCCGAAAAAGGCAGATCGTCTTCAAACAGCTTGTATTGGAATTCCAGATCCTTTTCTATAATAAGTTCTGGCGCGTATTTCATCGAATAAATAATACCGCCATAGGATGATATAAACGACACAAAAATTATGCCGTTCTGTTTTAAACACTTAAGGTAGTGCTTTTACTCTGTCGGATTCTTGTAAAAGATGATACAATGGGCCCATCAAAAGAATGTGATCATATTGTTCGCTTATGAGGGAATCGACTTCTCTTGCATCCCCGACAAAAGCTTTAAAACTGACACCTTGCGCATTGGCTTGCTCTTTAGCAAATTCTACATTAGCACTTGAAAGGTCAAATAAAGTTACATCACAACCCTTTGCTGCGAGATAAAGTGAATATCGTCCGGGTCCACCACCAATATCGAGGACCTTGTCGCCTGGTTTTACATATCGGTTTATATATCTGATAGTCAGCTCAAATTCAAATTGATGCCGCTGTAAGCGTTCCCATTCTACTACAACACTCTTATCATAAAACTCTTTAACTATTTTAACTGTATCAGTCATCATTTTTTCCTCCCCAGGTACAAAAAATGTTCACTGCTTCCATGCAGTGCTGGATTTTTAGCATAGTAATATGTAACATTAAGCAGGCTGTCATATATGTCTTTTGGCAGATAACGAAGCTCATCGTAATGAGTTAGTAAGCATTCCGGTGATGTCAATACAATTGTTTCTATACCAAAGCTTTCTAGATAATTGGTTAGCTGATGAGGACTTGTGAAGTTGGATTCAGTGAAGCCATCGTCTGTGCGCTCAAACACCGGTGATTGGTTCTGTGCATACTCAAGAAGATGCGGAACAACCTCGAAATATTTATTCCTCATAAAATCAGCTTTGCTCTCATCATTCATATGTTGCATCAAAAACTTTAGTACAGCCGTATATTTTGCATAAGCAGATATAAATCCAAAAGCTATGATACCATTAGTTTTAAGAGCTTCAAGACAATTGTTTATTACCGCAATTCTATCCTTCTCCTCATTAAGATGATATAGCGGACCTAGACATAAAACAGCGTCATATTTATCAGATATGTAGTTCGAAAGCTGTGTGGCATTTCCACATATATAATTATCAAGATTAATCCCAAGTTCTTGAGATTTATTTTTAGCAAATTCTATATTGCCTTCAGATAAATCAAATAAGGTTACCTTATGACCAAGTTCGGTTAACGAGAAAGCATATCTTCCCGGACCTCCACCAACATCAAGAATTTTTGAGTTTGGCTTTAGATTCTCTTTTAAATGCCGCATAGTAATTTCAAACTCAGGCTTTCCACCTTCTAGCCTGTTCCATTCAATTTGCGGATTTTGATTGTAATATTCCTTTACAATATCAGCACTACTCATCATCCATACCCTCCTTTATATCATCCATACTCTTAAAAAAATAATAAAGTACACAATATCTCATCTCATGACACAATTACTTTCCTTTATCGATCAATTTTCTGTAATTTTCAATTAATCTAATGAACTTAGATGCATCGCCTCCAGTATCAGGGTGGTATTTCATAGCTAGCTCGCGAAATTTCTTTTTAATATCTTTATAACCTGCATCTATGGGTAAATCTAACTGGGAAAGTATATCAGGATTATAAATGTTTATATTGTCAATTCCATTTTCTTTGTAAAACCTGTAATATACATGGAAAAAGAACTCATCTATGACACTTCGATATTCTTCCTTATTCATGGCTGATAGGCTATGAATTGTATACCTTGCCCTTCCTGTGCTTACTTCATGAAGATCAAAGAATTCATCCCATACAAGATCTGACTTATTAGGTTTTCTCTCAAGACCAATACTGTCAAAGCGTATTTGAATTTCAAGCTTCTTTAATTTTCTTATTCTTCGTTTAATCTCATCATATTGAAAAGAGTTGCCGGACACTAAAAGACACAGACCTAGCATTATTCAGCCACCTCCGCAAACTTATGCTCATCGAAGTCATAAACCGGATTATACCCGATTTTCATACAAATACTGTTATAGGCAATACAAAAACCCCGCAGAATCACTGTAAAGTGACTCCGCGGGGTATCATCCCACGTGTAGGGCTTCAACGCCCCTATGCAGCTCACATCTCAGGGACATTCCTCATCTCACGGGAACGCCTCTTGCTCGAGAGAGGTGTGTCCCTCTTTCCTTACTTGATGCTTATGCACACTCACTATTTTGGAATATTATCACATAGCAGGCTTGGACTTGTCAAGCATAATTTGCAAGTTTTCCTGCAAT
>JAAYTS010000080.1 GCA_012517995.1 Clostridium sp. | reverse complement strand
TGTTTTTATTTCATTAAATTCTAATATTGGAAAATCTGAATCTGATTTAAAGCCAAAGCATCTAAAGAATTCTTCTGTAGTTTCATAAAGAAAGGGTTTGCCTGGCGCATCAAGCTTTCCACATTCCCTTATTAATTTTTTTTCTAAAAGTTTTGCAATTGAACTATCTGAATTAACTCCTCTAATCTTTTCTATCCTTACTTTTGTAATAGGTCTGTTAAAGGCTATAATTGCAAGGGTTTCCAGTGCTGCCTGGGATAAACCGCTTTTTTGACGGGGCTCAAATAATATTTTAATGTATTGGTACAACTCAGGTTTTGAACACATTTGATAACCTTTGTTTACTTCCCTTATGGTTATACCACGGGAAGGGTCGTTATTATAACTTACAATCATATTATTTAAAATAAGCTTAGCTGTTTTTTTATCTGTGCCTATAACTTCACAAATTTTTTCAATAGAAACTCTTTCCCCTGCTGCAAAAAGAAGCCCTTCTATAATTTTTTCATATTTTTTTAAATCCATAATGACAAATCCCCCAAAATATACATCCACTATAAACAAAGTTTTTTAGCTTTCTGCTGCTATTTTTTCATCATTAATATCATCAAAATTACTGTCCTCACGTTTATAAACAAGTATTTCAGAGAAATTTTTATTTTGTTTAATGGTTAATTTTTTTATTTTTGCAAGTTCTAATATAGCTAAAAAGCCAGTTACAATTTCAAGCCTTGACTTTGTTTTTGTTGAAAAGACATCAGAGAATTTAAAAAATGTCCTGTTTAAAAGCGTTCTAACAACTTCACGTATTTTACTTTTTAAAGATACTTTTTCACGCTGTAATATCTGAGTCATATTTTTTGTATTTTTATTCATCTTTTTTTCATTGCGCTCCATCAACTCAATATAAACTCTGGTAAGTTCATCATATGAAAGCTCTATAGGTTGTTCTTCTTCTTTTATGTCTATTTCTTCCGAAGGTTTATAATATATTTTCCTGTATTCTTCTTCACGAACCTTTAAAATTTCAGAAAACTTTTTATATTTTTTATACTCTGCAAGTCTTAATACAAGCTCTTCTCTAGGGTCTATATGTTCTTCCTCTTCTTCTTTTTTAGGGCTAGGAAGAAGAAGTTTTGATTTAATGTGGAGCAATGTTGCTGCCATTACTAAAAACTCACTGGCAATTTCTAAATCCATTTCCTGCATTTTGAAAAGGTAGTCCATATATTGATCAGTTATATCATCTATAGGAATATCGTATATATCTATTTTGTTTTTTTCTATAAGATGAAATAACAAATCCAAAGGCCCTTCAAAATTTTCTATTTTTATTGTACAGGCATTTGATAAAACACTTTCCACAAAATACACCACCAATTAATATCAAATTTTAACCATTGATATAATCTATTTTCATAGCCTTCCTAACTTCTTCCATTGTTTTTTGAGCAACTTTTTTAGCATTTTCATTTCCTGTATGAATTATTTCTTTTATCATATCAGGATTTTTTAAAATATTTTGCCTTCTTTCATAAATAGGTTCTAAATATTCAATCATTTTATCGGCCAATTTCTTTTTACACTGAACACATCCAATTTTACCAGCCCTGCACTGCTCTTCTATTTCAGAAACTTCACTTTCATTAAAAATTTTGTGAAATGAAAAGACAGTACATACTTCCGGGTGTCCTGGATCATCTTTTCTTATTCTAGCCGGATCAGTAACCATTGTTTTGACTTTTCGTATGATATCGTCAGGACTGTCTGACAAGGCAATTGTATTGTTATAGCTTTTGCTCATTTTTCTTCCGTCTGTTCCTGGAAGCACCTTTGCTTTTGTCAAAATAGCATCAGGCTCTGGAAAAACTTCATCATACATATGGTTAAAACGTCTTGCTATCTCCCGGGTCAGTTCTAAATGAGGCAACTGGTCCTCTCCTACAGGAACATAGTCTGCTTTATATATCAAAATATCTGCCGCCTGAAGGCATGGATATCCTAAAAATCCATAAGTGGTTATATTCTTGTCCTTCATTTGATTTAGCTGGTCTTTGTAAGTTGGGCAGCGGTATAGCCATGATAAAGGTGTTGTCATAGAAAAAAGCAAGTGCAGCTCTGCATGTTCAAGTACCGATGACTGAAGAAATATAGTGCATTTATCCGGGTCAAGCCCTGCACTTATCCAATCCACAACAAGGTCATTTATATTATTTTTAACTTGTGTTGTATCTTCATACCCAGTTGTTAGAGCATGCCAGTCTGCCACAAAAAAATAACAATTATATTCATCCTGAAGCTTTACCCAGTTTTCCAAAGCTCCAAAATAATTCCCAAGGTGCAGTGCCCCCGTAGGTCTCATACCACTTAAAATTGTACCTTTTTTCACAAATAATTCACTCTCCTAAGTAAAAATTATCTCTTTTACAAAATGTTTTCTAGTCTATAAAATCTATAAAAATCTATTTTTATTATCTTTATAAAATAAATTATAACTTTTTTTTTATTTAAAGTCCAATATATGTACTTTAGAAATTAATACCTCTAAAATAGCTATTTTACTTTAAGTAATAAGATTTATAACAGGTTTTAACACAAAAAATATAAAATTTAAAGTATACTCTTGAGCTGGAATAAGTATTACCCTCAATATTCCTGTATAAATTAAAATTATAAAAATTATAAAAGTTGCATATTGGTATTGCATAAATCTAAAGTAGTAGCGCTGGGGCAAAAAGAAAGTAAATACTTTTGAACCATCCAATGGCGGAAAAGGTAAAAGGTTAAAAATAGTCAAAAGTATATTTAAACTTAAGCCCATTATGGAGAAATTTGAAATTACAACTAAAGGTTCTGTAGAAGTAAAATTAGAATAAACATCAAATTTAAATTGAAGAAATAAAAATATAAAAGCAAAAATAAATGCTAAAATAAAATTGGATAACGGTCCTGCCAAACTAACCATTACAGTTCCTACTTTGCGGTTTTTAAAATTAGAAGGATTTATGGGAACAGGTTTTGCCCATCCAAAGCCTGCAAAAAATAGCAAAATAGTACCAGTTACATCCAAATGTTTCATTGGATTTATGGTAATTCTCTCCAAATCTTTCCCGGTGTTGTCACCTAGACGATATGCTATATAAGCATGTGCCGACTCATGAACAGAAATGGAAAAAGCAAAAATAATAAAATAATATAATATCTCTATTAACCCAAAGTTTCTAAAAAACATATTTTTCCTCTCCTCTAAAAGCATTTTATTTATCCTAATTTTTTAAGGAGCAACTTTTTAGCAAATTCCACCTCATCCTCTAAGGTATGTATATTCCCATTTAGCTTTTCTTTTAAAATCTCATCTAAAATTTTTTTGTATTTATAACCTGGCTCAACGCCCATCTCTTTTAAGTCATTGCCTGTAATATAAAGTTTTATATTTTTTAGTTTGTTAACATATTCCACCACTTTATTGCAAAAACCCTCATTATAAAATACCAATGTTAAAAGATATAGAGTCTCAAGGGAAAGACTTTTAAAAATATCAAAAGCTTGGTAATTACTTATATTAGTTATATTCATTGTTTGTAATATGTCTTTGGTTTTGATAAACCTATTTATTTCACCGCGTATTTCCCTTTTAAGTCTCATTTTTTCCATAGAAGATGCAATTTTATCAGTATCCATATTAGAATAAATAACTAAAAGACTCAAAAGAATTTTATCAATATTTTCATAACTATTCAAGTTATTTTTAAATTCATTAATATTATTAAAAGATTTTTCCAAAAGACTTTTAAGATTATTATTGTAATTTATTTCCGGATATATTTTGCCTAAAATCCCTAAACCATGCATACGCTCCATAATTTCCCATAAGTTTTTTTCTTTTAATATGGCAAAAAACTCATGATTAATCCGCTCAATGCTTACAGTTAAAAAACAATCTGAGAAAATTGCACTTTTTAAAAACTCTTCTGTACTTTTTTCAATATTAAAACCATACCTCTTTTCAAACCTTACAGCTCTAATTATCCTAGTAGGATCTTCAATAAAACTTAAATTATGAAGAATTCTTATAAGCTTATTTTTAAGGTCTTTTTTACCGCCATAAAAATCAACCAATTGTCCAAAGTTTTCACCATTTAGTCCAATTGCCATACCATTTATTGTAAAATCCCTTCTAAAAAGGTCATCCTTTATTGTTCCCCTCTCAACTGTTGGAAGTGCCCCTGGGTATTGATAGTATTCTTTTCTTGCTGTAACCACATCTATATAAAATTCATCATTTAATTTTATGGTGGCTGTTTGAAATTTTTCGTGTTTAGTGACTTTGCCTTTATAGTGTTGGGAAAGATTTTTTACAAAATCATAAGCATTTCCTTCTATCACCAAATCTATATCCCATGTACTTTTTCCCATAATTAAATCCCTTACAAATCCGCCTACAACATACAGGTTATACCCTAGTCTGTCAGCTGTTTCCCCAGCGTTATAGAGTATATCTTTAATTTTTAAAGGCATAGAGTCAATTTTGCTTTTAAAATTATCATCTGACTTTAGTTTTATAAAATCCATTGTCATTAAAATACCACTCCAAGAAAGCAATTATCCTACATTATATCAGATAATATCCAAATCAGTCTATTAAATTTAAAAATTTTTAAAAGAAGCTTTAAAAGTTATACTTTTATCCTTTTGCTTTTAGTTGTATAATAGTTAATTGTATAATAGTACGTTATTAGTTATTTTTGAAGGGGATAGAAAATGAAAAAACAATCTATAGCAAAAGGTTTTGCTGTTTTGACGGCGGCAAGTATATTTGTAAAAATACTATCTGTTTTATATATTCCTTTTTTAAGAGGTATTTTAGGTGACGAGGGGTATGGAATATATGGAGCAGCCTATCAAGCATACACATTTATATATGTAATAGCAAACTCAGGTATTCCTGTGGCAATATCAAAATCCATATCAGAGCTTACCTATATGGAAAACTACAAAGATGCATATAGAACTTTTAAGATAGCACGTTCTTATCTTATTGTTATTGGGGCTGTATTGGCAACAGGTATGTTTGTCTTTGCAGGACCTATATCAAAGGTTTTGCATTTTGAAAAATCTTATCTTGCAATTTTAGCCCTATCCCCCACCATTTTTATAACTGCTGTGGCATCAGCTTACAGAGGATATTTTCAAGGGCGGGGCAACATGACATACACTGCCATTTCACAGGTATTAGAGCAAATTACAAATGTAATTTTTACACTTTTATTTGCTGTACTTTTAATGAGGTACGGTGTGGAAGCAGCCTGTGCAGGAGGAACTGTTGGAACATCATTGGGGGCTTTAGCTGCAATGATTTTTATGATTTTTATATTTTATAAAAACAGAAAGTCTATAATACCAAAAAACAAAGTAAAAACCGATGTAAAAAGGTACCCTTACAAAGAATTAGCAAAAAAAATCATACATTATAGTATACCTATAACAATATCTGTAGGTGCCACATATGCTGGAAATCTTGTGGATATGGCCAATACAAAAATAAGGCTTATGGCAGGAGGTTATGCTGAAGATACAGCAACTATACTGTATGGTTTTCTAACTAAATATCAGCAGTTAATGAATGTACCTGTATCCATTGTGGCAGCTCTTGCTGCTGCTGTTTTGCCTTCCCTCTCAGGTTCTATGGCGTTAAATGACAAAGAACAGTTTGAGAAAAAGCTGCGTTATGCCTTAAGGCTTTGTGTATTTGTAGTTATCCCATCAGCGGTTGGTTTTTCAATATTAAGTGAGCCAATTTATTCTTTTTTGAAATTTGGTGGAGGCTATGAGCTTATGAAATATGGTGCTGCGGTGTTGGTATTTATGTCGCTAGTGCAGATACAAACAACTATTTTACAAAGTGCTGGACTGCTTTACACCGCTACAAGAAATGTTATTATTGGAATTATAGCAAAAATAATTACCAATTACTTTTTAATCTCAATACCTAGCATCAATATATACGGAGCTATAATAGGAAGTATTGTGGGCTTTGGTGTTCCCCTTATCTTAAATACAATTACAATTAAAAGACACTTAAATGTTAAAATTTATTTATTTAAAAACACTATAAAACCTATTATTTCATCTATAACAATGGGTATTGTGGTTTTTATTTTTTATAAAATATTCTATTTACTTTTTAATCTATTTATGGGAGAGTATTTTTCAAATGTGATTGCTGTAGTCATCTCAATAATTATCGGTGTTGCAACATATATGCTTTCAATGATTATTTTTAGAGGTATTTCTAAAGACGATTTAATTGAAATGCCTGATAAGTTTAAAAAATTCATTCCGGCAAAAATATATGATAGAATAACAAATTAGAAATTTAAAACCGTAAAGTTGTAGAATCCTAAAAAGAAACTGCAAAGTGATAAAAGATGTAAAGAACTAAAATATAAAGAACTAAAAAGTGACAAAAGCCAGAAGGAAAACGGAAAATGACAGAAAGAAGAAAAGTAGCAGAAAGAAGTGAAACGAAAAAATGATAATTTCAAAATTTTCAAAAATATTTTCAAAAATAAATAATTTTAAAAGCACAATTTTGCTAATTTTGTTTGTTTTATTAGCATCAGCAGCAGATTATATAATTTTATACGGACAAAAAACTTCTGCCCTTATAATGCTGATTATTTCAGCTTGCATATTTTTTGCAGCCCAATCAAATTTTAAAATAGGAAAGAAAACCGCTTTTATTATACTGGCAGTAAATATACCAATATTAATACTGTCAGCAAAAACAAGAATATATATTTTCAATATCCTGATGCTTTCATATACTCTGTGGTATATAATAACACCTTATGTTATTAAATTTAAAAGGTTTTACAGCGTATTTTTTTCGGCATTATTGATACTATCTTATGTGATTCCTTTTTCCGATATAATGTTCCCGCTGTTTCCCATTACCATGTACCCTTTTTACTTACTGGGATATAAATTAAAAGATATAAAAGTAACTAAGGTAAGGTATGGCTATTTTATTTTAATTTTAAATATTTTTGCATCTTCTTTTGTAATGTTTTTATTCCTTCAAAAAACCAAACCATATTTTGCCACAGGTGACTTAAGACTTGTAAATTTAAATTCACCTTATGAAACATCGGCGTATCATCCTTTTTGGGGAATATTTTTACTTTGGATTACAACAAGCATTTGCCTCTTTATAAAGTATTTTTTTAAAGAAAAAAAAGATTATACTGATGGTATAGAAACAAATGAATTTAAAGAAATTTTTAAAAAATTATACACACAAGAATTTAGTTTTCTAAGTTTTCTGTTTTTTACCCACTTT
>JAAYTS010000264.1 GCA_012517995.1 Clostridium sp. | reverse complement strand
TTTGTGTGCCGTGCATGGTAAATAACTTGGTGGTGCAAGTCCACTATGGGGGTCCATAATCGCCAACCATTAGCTAAGGACAAGGGTATCCATCGCGAGGTGGAATCTGAAGGAAGTCTACGGCAAAATCCTGCCCCGAGGAACACGAATCATATCAGGCACAACCGGTGGGATGAGACTGCAAAACAAGTCAAAGTCCAAAGATTATGCGGACACCGGAGTGTAAATGTGGCGGGGATATGGGATGAAGGTTATTTATCTTACCACGGGAGGTCTCATGGACGTGTGGAAACAGCGTATGAAGCACGGAGTAAAGCTTGCCATGAGAAGTCAGCAGAAGCCATAGTACCACTAAACTCCTCAAAGTGGGAAGGGCAGAACCTTGATTGAGTGAGAAGTAAATGAGGATTACCAACATGAAGGAAAGAAAGCAGAAAATCTTTGCATCATCAAAGACCTGTCCACAGAAAGATAGGACGGCATCCGACGGATATGTGGAAGGGCAGACCTTCATTTGGATAACTGAAAACAACCTCACCACCAATGATTATCGTTTAGGAAACGGATTATTAGAGCATATCCTGTCCCCCTCAAACCTGAACAGCGCTTACAAACAAGTAAAGCGCAATAAAGGAGCGGGTGGAGTAGACAAGATGGAGGTAGAGTCTTTAAAGGACTATCTTGTCAATAACAAGGATAGACTAATACAATCCATCCAACAGGGGAAATACCGCCCCAATCCGGTAAGGCGGGTTTTAATACCCAAAGAAAACGGAAAACAGCGCCAGTTGGGCATCCCCACAGTCGTGGATAGAGTGATCCAACAAAGCATCGCGCAAAAACTGACCTCCATTTACGAGCCTCAGTTCTCATCTCACAGTTATGGATTTAGACCCAAACGGAGCGCTCATGGTGCCCTTCGTAAATGTCGGGACTACATTACCCAGGGTTATGTTTACGCAGTGGATATAGACCTGGAGCGGTACTTTGATACCGTTAATCACAGCAAGTTGATAGAGATACTATCGCGTACCATTAAAGATGGGCGGGTGGTGTCACTTATCCACAAGTACCTAAATGCTGGAGTAATGGATGAAGACCACTATGAAGAAACCCATGAGGGCGTACCGCAAGGAGGACCACTAAGTCCTCTGCTGGGAAATATCCTACTGAACGAGTTGGACCGAGAACTCGAAAGCAGAGGTCATAAATTTGTACGCTATGCTGACGATATGGTCATACTCTGTAAGAGCCGGCGAAGCGCCCATCGGACGATGAAAAGCATCGTTTCATTTATAGAAGAAAAGCTTTTCTTGACAGTCAATCGGGACAAAAGCCAAGTGGCACACGTAAAGGATGTTAAATTTCTTGGCTATACCTTCTATCGCTATAGAGGTGAAGGAAGGCTGAGGATACACCCCAAAAGTGTGGAAAAGATGAAAGCTAAAATTAAAAGGCTAACATCGAGAAGCAACGGATGGGGCAACGAGCGCAGGAAGGAAGCATTAAGTCAATATATTAAGGGCTGGGTGCAATACTTCAAACTGGCCGATATGCAAAAGCTACTGATAAAAACGGATGCGTGGTATCGCCGACGGCTACGAATGGTAATCTGGAAACAATGGAAACGGATCAAAACCAAAGTGGCCAATCTTATAAAGCTGGGTATAAATAAATACAAAGCTTACGAGTGGGCGAACACAAGGAAAGGCTACTGGCATATAGCAAATAGCTTTATCCTATCCAGAACTGTCACAGACCAGCGGCTGCGTTTGGCCGGATACGTTTTCTTATCGGATTATTACAAAGCGGTAAGAGTTGAATATTAAGGAACCGCCGTATACGAGAACCGTACGTACGGTGGTGGGAGAGGACGAAACGGGAATTAATCCCGTTTC
>JAAYTS010000079.1 GCA_012517995.1 Clostridium sp. | reverse complement strand
TTATCAGGTACATTATTTTGGACAATACACCATTTCCCTCACTTGGCTTAGGGCTTCTTTCAATTAAATCTATGTTGTTTTTTAAATCTAAGTTGTTTTTATTCTCATCAACTTCTCTTTTATTTGTAATTTCATCCAAATTTTATCACCTAAAATCTGTTTTAATATTTCACTTTATTTTACCATAATTAAACTTCCCCTTCAACTACAAGCATTGATATGATAAACAATATATAATTTACATTTTATTCACACATACTTCAAAAAAATAATTTAGAATAGGTTTTGAGTTGAAAAAATCACTCTTTTATTTATACATGATTTTTGTTTTTGTATATGATTTTTCTATTCTGAAATTAAGTTTTAGAATAGAAATTTTATTTAATTGATGTATAGAAAGGATTGAAAAAGGTGGAAAACATACAAGTACAAATTAGAAGTTTTGAGGAAGAAGGAAAATTAATATCTTCTTTAAAGGCTGAAATAAATAAAGTTATTATTGGTCAGGAATATATGGTTGACAGAATACTCATTGGTCTTTTAGCAGGAGGGCATATTCTTTTAGAAGGTATCCCTGGGCTTGCAAAATCATTAACTGCAAATACTGTAGCAGAAACAATAGGAATTGATTTTAAAAGAATTCAGTTTACCCCCGATTTGCTTCCGGCAGATATTTTAGGAACTGAAATATATAATCAAAAAACAGGGGAATTTATAATTAAAAAAGGACCTATTTTCTCTAACATCCTATTGGCAGATGAAATAAACCGTGCACCTGCTAAAGTACAATCTGCTCTTTTAGAGGCAATGCAGGAAAATCAGGTTACCATTGGTGATGTGACTTATCAGCTTGACAAACCCTTTTTAGTTATAGCAACTCAAAACCCTATTGAGCAGCAAGGTACATACCCCCTTCCCGAAGCTCAGCAGGACAGGTTTATGCTAAAGCTTAAAATAGAATATCCAAAAAGAGAAGAAGAAAAGCAAATTATCCAGCGCTTTTCTAAAGAGAGGACAAATGAACCTCCTTTAAAAAAGATATTATCTCGGGACACCATAGTGCAGCTTAGAAGTCTTATTGATGAGATATATGTAGATGAAAATATTCAAAACTATGTGCTGGACATTGTTTTTAAAACAAGGGAGAAAAACTTATACATTGCCTGTGGTGCATCTCCCCGTGCTTCACTAAGCCTTATTAAAGCCTCTAAATGTAAAGCATTTATGGAAGGCAGAAACTTTGTCATACCTGATGATGTTAAGTCCATAGTTTATGATGTATTAAGACATAGAATTTTATTGTCATATGAAGCAGAGGCAGAAGATATAACTTCCGAAGACTTGATTACGCAAATTTTAGAAAAGGTTAATTTGCCTTAAAAATTATAATTACTTATTGGCAGGAGATTTAATATGACTTCTAAAGAAATGCTGAAAAAAATACGGCATATAGAAATAAAATCAAATAAATTGGTTGAAGAAATATTTTCAGGAGAATACCGCTCAGGCTTTCGGGGCAGAGGAATTGAGTTTGAAGATATACGGGAGTATTATCCAGGAGATGATATAAGAAATATCGACTGGAATGTGACTGCAAGGCATAATAAAGCCTATGTAAAGCAGTTTGAAGAAGAGCGGGAATTAAATGTATTTCTTTTAATAGACATGTCCCATTCCAATAGTTTTGGGAAAAAGATGGAGCTAATTGCACAATTAGGTGCAACCCTTGCTTTTTCTGCAATCAAAAACAATGACAAAGTTGGCATGCTTCTTTTTACTGAAAAAATTGAAAAATACATTCAATCTAAAAGTGGAAAAAGACATGTGCTATCAATAATTGAAAATATTTTGGATTTTGAACCTGAATTAAAAGGCACTGATTTGTCAAATGCATTACAGCATTTTAACCGTATTGAGAAAAAAAGAAGCGTTATCTTTTTAATTTCAGACTTTTTAGACCAAGAGTTTGAAAAAGATTTAAAAATTACTTCCAAGCATCACGACTTAGTTTTAGTACACATTGTAGACAGGACTGAAGAGGCAATACCCCAGGGAGCTATTTTTACTTTTGAAGACTTAGAAACAGGGGAAGTTTTTGTTTTGGACAATACAAAAAACCAGTATAAGATAAAAGACAATTTAGATTTGCCCAAAGGAAACTATATTAAAATTTATACAGACGAAGACTTTGTAAAACCTTTAAAACAATTTTTTAAAAGAAGGAGTCGCAGATGAAAAAGATAAAATTTTTTTTAATAGTTTTTATAAGTTTATTTTTCATTCCATCTGTTGGCACTGCAGAAAGTGAAAGAAATATTTATATAGGGGATTTAATTGAACTTAAAATAACCTCCCAGACAATTACAGAGGATGAACTAAGAGAAAAATTTAAAGAGTTTGATATAGTTGATATAAAAAATGATGGAGAAAATTATATAATAACCATCCGAAGTTTTGAACCAGGTGAAAAACTTGTTAAAATAGGCAATAAAGAAATTGTAATTGATATAAAATCAACATTAGATGAAATAGAAAATGAGAGCATCTTTGAAGGAAGTTTCGAGCCTAAAGAGGGTAATAAATTTAACATTACAAGATATGCTGCCTTTGTTTTTCCTTCTGTTTTTTTAGCTAGCGGCATTGTGCTTTTAGTTATTTTTATAAAGAAAAAGAAAGCAGCTTCCCTGACTTCATATCAGCTGTTTATAAAGAATGTTAAGGGTGTTTCCCTAAATGATACTATGTATCTTGTAAAATTGACAGAAAGTTTTAAAAAATACATTGAAGATGTGTATTCCTACTCTATAAGGGGCAAAACCTCTTCTGAAATTATAGGGGAAATTAAAAATATAAAAGAGGTTAACCCTATTTTAAAAAATTTGGAAAAATGGCTTTATGAATGTGATATATTTAAATTTTCAGGTAAAACCCCTTCACATGAGGACAAAAAAAGGCTATTAGAAAGTTTGATTGACATAGTTGGAAAAATAGAAAAAACAAAAGAGGGAGTAAAATGATAGAGTTAGCTAGTTGGTATTTTTTACTTTTGATACCTTTAGTTATATATTTATTTTTTAGAAAACAAAAAAAAAGTGCATTAAAATTTTCAAGCGTGAAGCTCCTTAAAGCTTCAGCTAAAAAAGATGCTTTCAAACACAAGTTGGGAAAGTTTCTTACTGTAGCTGGACTTATATTTCTTATTTTTGCATTGACAAGGCCTCAATTACAAAAGGAAACTATACCTATAGATCAAAAGGGGATTGATATTGCAATAGCCCTTGATATATCCAGCTCCATGAGCTCTGTTGATTTTGAGCCAAACCGCTTAGAAGTTGCACGAGAAACCATTAATGAATTTATAAGAGGAAGAACTAATGACAGAATATCACTTATAATTTTTGCAGGTACTGCACATACAAGAATTCCCCTAACTTTAGACCATGACATATTAACACAATCTTTAAATGAAGTGAGTTTTGATTCTCTTAACAGAGATGGAACAGCTATAGGAATGGCTATTTCAGTGGGGCTTAATAGACTGAAAAAAAGTGATTCTGACAGCAAGATAATAATTCTTTTAACAGATGGTGATAACAATGCAGGAGAAATTAACCCTTATACTGCAAGCCAGCTTGCACAGGATATGGGTGTTAAAATATATACAATAGGTGTGGGAAGTGACAGAACAATTGTAGAAGTAACAGATATTTTTGGCAGGGTTCGCAGACAGGCATATGAGGGAGGCTTTGATGAAGAACTGTTAAAACAAATTGCCCAGGATACAGGTGGACAGTATTTCCGAGCCAAAGACCCAAAGGCTTTAGAACAAATATTTGAAACTATAGATAGACTAGAAAAAAGTGAATTTGAAAGAGATGATTTTATACAATACATGGAGCTATATGTAGTTTTTGCCATAACAGGTCTTGTATTATTACTACTTGGCATTTTCTTTGATAAATACTACTACACAAAAATTCCTTAAAATGTTAGTTTTGAAAAGGGAGGGCTTTTAAAACTTATGAATTATAAATATCCTTTTAACATTGTTTTTATATTTATTCCTGTATTAGCTTTAATTTTATTAATTTTGGCTTATAGAAAAAAAGAAAAAATATTAAATGCAATGAATATAAAAACAATTTCAAGATTTAAAATTTTAAAAAACATACTTATTACACTAGGGCTTATTCTGGTTGTCTACTCCCTAATGGGACCTCAGACTTTCCAGGGATTTTTGGAACTAAAAAAAGAGGGTCTTGACATATATGTTTTAATTGATACTTCAAAAAGTATGTTGGTTGAGGATATACAACCTAATAGAATTGCCAGGGCAAAAAAAATAATAGGAGATATTATTGATAAGCTTGAAGGTGACCGGATAGGTTTTATCCCCTTTTCTTCTGATGCATATATTCAAATGCCTTTGACAGATGATTATAATTTGGCATATATGTTTTTAGATGTAATTGATACAAATATGATTGGTGGCGGGGGTACAAATATAGAAGCTGCAATTAAACTAGCTTACAAATCCTTTGAAAAGACCTCTTCATCTGACAAAGTTATAATAATTATAAGCGATGGAGAAGAACATGAAACAGAAAGTTTAAAAGCTGCACAACAAATTAATGATGGGAATTTTAAAATATATACAATAGGCATAGGTACTGAAAAAGGTGGTTTAATACCTGTTTACGATGATAACGACCAAAAAACAACTGGATACATGAAGGATTTTAGTGGCAACTTTGTTACTTCATCTTTGTATTCTGATACTCTAAAGGAACTGGCCCAAACAGGAAATGGTTTGTACTTTGAAAATGACAGTTCTAATTTGATAAATGATATGAATTCTTTAAAAAGAAGTACCACCAAAACAGAGAAAATAAGAAGGTACAAACTGCTTTATCAACCCTTTTTAGCAGCTGGCATACTGCTTTTTGCCGCAGGTTATCTTCTGCCTGAAAGGAGGATAATATGAGAAAAATATTATTTAGCATCTTTATTATATCCGGAATTTTATCCATTATGGTGTTTGTCATGCATTTCTTTGCATTGGCTGATATTACTAATTCATTAAATACAGTACTAGCAAAGGGTAACTCCCATTATAAAGAAGAAGATTATCAAAATGCTTTAAGTACTTATCAGGAGGGCATGGACATTTACAATAAAGGCAAGCTAAAAGAAACTGCAGAAAATAAACTTAATTTTAACAGCGGACTTTGTGAATACAGGCTTGAAAATTTTCAGGAGGCTCTGAATTATTATCAAAAAACTCCCCCCCAATTGGAAAAGTACTTAAAATCAGGCAACTCTTATTTTCGATTGGGTGAAAAAATAATGGAGCCTTCTGAAAAACTTGAATATTACAAACAATCTTTAGAGATTTATAAAGAAGGGATTATAGAGTTTCCTGACAATGTTGATATAAAATATAATTATGAATTTGTAAAAAAATTAATAGATGAACTTCAAGAATCTCAAAATGAACAGCAAGAAGATAATAATCAGGATAATGAAGAAAATGAGGAAGACAGTGAAAATCAGCAAAGTGAAGAAAATGAGGAAGATAGCGAAAATCAAGAGGATGAACAAGGAGATTCAGAAAATCAACAAAGTGAAGAAGAAAATGAAGAGCAAGATGAATCCAGTGGTGATGAAAATCAATCTGAAGAAGGGCAACAAGATAACCAGGAAGATTCACAAGGTGAAAATGCTGATGAAAATCAATCTGATGAAGAGGAACAAGATAGCCAGGAAAATTCACAAGATAAAAATACTGATGAAAATCAACCTCAAAATGAAGAGGAACAAGGCAATCTGTCAGAACAATCAGAGTATGATATTGAAGATTTAGACCAGGTACAAAGGGTTTTGGAAATGTTAGAAAAACTTGAAGAAGAAAGTCTTAAAAATAATCAGGGAATTGTAATAGAAGGTGAGGAATCAAAATATGGCTGGTAAAAAAATAAATTTTAAATTAGTTTTTATATTAACTTTATTAATTACTTCTCTTTTAGCATTTAAAGTACAGGTGTGGGGAAATAATCCACAGTTTAGACTTGATATTGACTCTTTAAATTTAAGCAGGGGGGAAAGCGCCACTTTAGCAGTTTCCATAGTCAATGCACAAAATGCAGAAATAGTAGATATTGAAGGCATAGACAATTTTAATATTGTTTCAACAAGTACTTCAGACGGCACTCAAATTATCAACTCCCAAGTAACACATACAAAAACTTACAGACATGTTATAATACCAAAATTTACTGGAGAATTTTCTCTTGTAGCAAAAATAAGATACAATGGAAACATCTACGAAACCAATGAATTAACTGTAACTGTAACTGACTCTCCTTCAAATGAAGAAGGGGAAGCAAAAGACTTGTTCATCAAAACGATTTTATCTGAAAATGAAATATATTTTGGACAAAAAGCTGTGCTTACTTATGAGTTTTATTCACGCTATAACATAGAAAGACTTGGATTTTTAGATGAGATTAAATTAGACAGCTTTATTACACAGGAAATTGAAAATGAAAACTTATCCTATGAGTTTTTATATATTAACGGAAAAAGGTATGTAAAATACATTGTAAAACAAATTTTCCTTACCCCTATTAAAGCAGGTTTATATGAAATACCCAAGTACACTTTTCAGGCTAACGTAAGTACCGGAAGTTTCTTTGATTCCTCAAGACCCTATTATTTAGAGACTGATACAGCAGAATTAAAAGTTAATTCTTTGCCAACAGATAACAAACCTGATAATTTTTCAGGCTTGGTGGGAAATTTAAATATAACTTCAAATTATAGCAAACAGCAAATTGATATTAAAGACTCATTAACTCTTGAAGTAACTTTGTCTGGCCATTGCGATTTAGAAAACTTTAGGAGTATAATTCAAAATGAAATTCCTGATTTTTCTGTATATCAGACAGAAAAAAGTTCTCAAGAAGATGTGGAAGATAACAAATATATTTCCAAAAAAGAATTTGAAATTATACTTGTGCCTGAAAAAACAGGAGAACTTGAAATTCCGCCAATAAATATTAATTATTTTGA
Organism: Clostridium sp.; assembly: GCA_012517995.1. Taxonomy (GTDB): domain Bacteria; phylum Bacillota; class Clostridia; order Acetivibrionales; family Acetivibrionaceae; genus Herbivorax. The sequence continues at coordinate 1,247 of JAAYTS010000079.1, read as the reverse complement.
TACTGAAACTAAAACCTATAAAAATGCAGAAATCCCTGGTACGACCATAACGGTAACAGGCAATATGCCAATATCTCAACAAAGTTATGACACACCTGCTTCAAATGATGTAGAACAAATTAAAATAGAACAAATTAGTTATAATAATAAAGACAATGGGTATATGACAATAAAACTTAAAAAAAGCGTACTATACACTTTTTTGCTTGTGCTTGCCATTATAGTAATTATTTTACTGGCTGTAATTTTTACAACTCTTTCCAAAAATAAATCTGATAAAAATTTGAATGTCATGTATAGAAAAATAAAAAAATCCAGTAGTGTTGATGAAATTTATAATATATTCAATGACATGATGAAATACCGTTTTAATTTAAGCATAAAAGCCAGTACCAAGGCAGCAATACAAGAAAAGCTGTCCCCTTATGGTGTTGCAAATAATGTACTTGAAGTTATAAACTGCATGGAAGGAAAAAGCAGTGATATTTCCACTGTTAAAGGGAAAATATACGAAGTTTATAAAATGCTTACAAAGCTTAAAAAATAAATTTATATGGCTTTTGTGTACCTGTCTGCAAAGCAGCTGGCACAAAAGCTATCTGGCTTTATTTTAGGCACAAAATTCAAACCTTTAACCATTCCTACCATTTCATTTATAAGCACTTTGGTTTCGCCTTTTTTGCCTATGTCAATATGAAACTCAAATGTTATTCCTTTTTTGCCCAATGTTCTATATATCTTGCTAATTCTTTCTTCATCAAACAAATAGGCTAATTGAAGGGTTATGCAAGTTTCCATATATATTTTTTCACGTAAGTTTTTGATAGGTCTTGCTAACTGGCTTTTGTGTAAAAAACCTATGGCACCCTTTCCTACTCTGTGAACATGAATACATGTTACAAAAAAGGTCTTGCTGCTAACCTGGGAATCAGTTCCTATAGATATTTTATATGAGCTGTTTTTATCGTCTTTAATATAATTTATAATCTCATTAAAAACATCCTTAAAGGAAAGTTCTCCCTTCCCTAAGCTTCTAAATACAGTGTTCTCATCAAAAAGTATGGTATTTCCTTCTGACATACAAAACTTCCCTCCCTTATATTGGTAATCGGGTAGGAGGTAAATAATTATTTTATTTACCGACCTCCCACACCACCGTACGTACGGTTCTCGTATACGGCGGTTTCATAGTTTACACTCTAACTTCAAGGTAATATTTAAGAAGACTTAAATATCCTTGCTTTTCA
>JAAYTS010000078.1 GCA_012517995.1 Clostridium sp. | reverse complement strand
TTGTATTTGAGTAAATAGAAAAGGGGATATCTCTTCTGGTATTATACTTAAAATATTAAACATTTGCTCGAATTAAAAAGCACCGTTTTTTGGTGCTTATGTTTTGTTTATTTTAGGACATTTTCAAAAACGCTTGACAGTTTCTTCGCCTGCAAAAATTTACTAGAATATTTATTTTTTCATAACAGGTTAATGCACATAAAAACATCCACATTTAGGAATTTATGCATACCAATATATATTAAGCCGAAGATTTCGCTTATTACCTATTGATAGAGAGTATATCTATTAAAAAGTACCATTCACCTATGCGACCAGGTTCTCTGAAGTTGCTATGATAGGAATTTGCTTTTGCCATAATCAGAGTAACACATTAAAAATTGACCGTCAAGAACACCAAAAAACACCAAAAAAATAAATCCACCTTATTTCTACAGTGTTGTATGAATAGAAAGTGTTTTGAGATTTAAAACGGCGGGAAACGAACGAAAAATCATAAGTATAAAGAATAAAATATGGAATTCAAAGCAGATACATATAGATAAAGGCATAGCTGAAGAACCCCATAAGCCCCCAAAGGCTGAGGCCTGTCACAAACTCTCCTTAAGCACCTGCCGATATATGAGTCGCTGCAATCACAAACCGATACACTCATCATCATAAGGGGTTATCTGTGAATAATCGTCTTCATAAGGCATTTGTGGGATAATTTCTTCCCGGATAGCTTGCAAGGATGTATCAAAATCCATCTCTATCATATTGAAGATTCGCGTTCCCGCCGGGCATGTTTTCTGTTCAGGAGGGTCATGATTCCCGGGAAGCCAAAGCCCCAGATGCTTCAAGATTTGCCGTATGGTATCCTCCTCCTCGATGAAAGCAATAATTTTCATATTCCCATTGCATTTTGGGCACACAAGAGGGTCAGTATGATAGACTTTTTGTATTAGTCGAGCCCAGTTCCTGCGAAAGGCCTTTCGGGAAAGTTTATTCTCTATCACGGAGAGTACAGGACTACTTATTTCCTGGTTCTTTGCTGCGGTATTTACAGCTTCCGCTTTTTTACGGACACCACGCACCTTATTTGAGTAAAACCCGTAGTATCGTATAAGTTGTTCTCCTTTGTTCGGGATATGTGTTACCAGCCTTGCCAGCCAGTCCAGAGCGGTAAATTGCTCCCGAACTCTGCTGTTTTTTCCAGTATATATGACCTTTGCAATTCCGCCTGGTGTTTCGGAAGCTGCGATATAGATCATCCGTTCCTGTGATATGGGCGCACGAATAACATAATGGGCAAGATGTTCAAGGCCTTCCTCATCATCGGGACGAATTACATCGCCGCAGTAAACATGAAAACCACTGTGATGCCAGGTGCTCATGTTCTCAATAACTGCATCCGTAATTTTACCTTCACGCTTCAACATATTAAGTACTTCCAGCCGAAACAGTGGTTCAAGATGATTAGCATTTGGTGTTACAGCGGTCATAAAGCTACCATCATTGTTAAAACACCCATCTGTAGAAATGATATGCAAATGCGGATTGAAGTTAAGAAAATCGCCAAAAGTTTGAACCGAAATGACAGCACCGGGCATGGAGGAGCTCATGGATACACTGTTTGTCAAATAACAGGATAAAACCTTCCATGCACATCGGCTCAATTTACTCAGAAGGCTCCTGTCATACAGAAAAAACAGCCGTAACCGTTTTGGCAGACTAAAAACCCATTGCCGATGTGGTACCGAACACAGCACTTCTTCATATAAAAATTCACCAAATTCAACGACTCGTTTCTGATGACAGGACGGACAAAAATATCTTCTCTTGCAGGAGAAAGGTAATAAATATTCATGGTTACAGTCATCGCATTTAACCCGTGCGAAACCCTGATGGAGATCTCCACAGTCCAGGTACTTATAGATAACATCTATTACATGGGGACGCCAATAACCATATTTATTCTGATAACGCTCATCCCAAACCCGTTCGAGTTTCTCAAACTTTGCCTCTACACACCGATAATATTGACTTTTTCGAGGATTCCTCGGGTTATAGGGTTCAACTGCCGAGGGACATGCAAGCACTCTTACCTCCTAAAAGAACAATTGTTCTTTTAGGTTACCATATACTTCCTATGTCGTCAATTCCTCCGTGGAGGATTTCATAGATGATGTGAACCGTTTATGATATTGTCTTAATAACCCGTCAGTGATTATGTTCCACTAAAAAGTATAGTATAATAAAACTATCATAACGTTAATGTCAGTTGCAATTTAGAGAATGATTGCAAAAACTGTTTTCCATTCGGTGTCTAACAATGATATGATAATGATTACAGAAAATCTTTTGTGTTAAGTGCATCTACTTAAGACATTACAGTGGAAAAATTAAGCTGGCTGCAAAAGA
>JAAYTS010000077.1 GCA_012517995.1 Clostridium sp. | reverse complement strand
CTGTGTAAGTATCACCACGAAATAGAAAGAAATTATAAATGGATACCATTCTACACCAAACATTTTGTCTAGAACAAGAGTTAACACAAAATCCCTTAGAGCAAAAATTGAAAGAAGTGAGATAAGCACCAGCAAAAATGTACCTGTTATACTTATTGATAATGGTACTTCACTAAAGGAACCCTTTATTGGTGAAGTAAAATTTAAGAAAAACAGTATTACTAATGCTATAGCATAAATTATAATGGATATATTTTTTGTAATTTTGTCTCTTATTACAGCAATCCTTTGAATGGCATATGCAAATACAAAGCTTATTACAATAACTGTTGCAGTAATTAAATAATCAATATTAAAATTATTGCTGTCAGATAGAGTGTTTAACAAAACCTTTTTAAATTCATTGGTAACAATGTATATAGAAAAGAACCACAGATTAATAACAGAAAGATATTTAAACAACTTTGTTCTGGTGCTTTCTATATTTTTTTTGTATATAAGGGATGCTAAAATGATGATGCTTCCTGCAGTTATTGAAAAGTATTTGAAAGTAAAGAGATTGTCAGGGTATTCTGACATGTCAAAAAGCAAAAATGACATAAAACACAGGGATGTAATAACAATACCTGATTTTTTAAATCCTTTTATTTCTTTAAAGATACCATAGCTAAGCAGTGCAACCCCTTCAATTAACCAGCCTAAAGATAGCCACATTATGTCAAATTGGAATGGAATTATAAGTGCTACAAAGGTTACTGCTGTAATATAAAAAAGTGACTTTGTAGTTTTTTCCTTTGGCATAAACTTTTCTATAAATCTTCCTAGCGCCGTATAAATAATTGCAAATATAGCGGTAAGAAGACCTGTGAACTTATCTAATCTAAAGGCATAGAATACAGAGTACAAAATAACAGAACTTATGAATGTATTCAGTGCTAAAAGTACCGTGTCTGACCTTTTAAAATTAAGCTGTTTCTTATATGAGGCAATGACAGGGATAAGTGTATATGTTATAAATGCAAATATGAGATAAAGTATGGTTATTAAGCCATCAGGATAAAAGGGTGTTTCATCATACATAATTGAACAAATGTATAAAGAACCCAGTACATTGAGGGAAAAACCGATAAATGCTGATACAATCCATTTTTTATTGACGGATATTGAAAGAGCCAATATATTTAGAATTACAAAATAGACCATTGCGCCGTAGACAATTGCTTTGCTGCCAGATATAGAAAAAATGGGCAAATATCCGCCAATCATTGCAAAAGCAGCGATGGTTTGAGAGTTATAGCGTTGGGAAAGAATAAAAGCACCTATTGTTATAAGGACACACAGTCCTAAAGCAGGATACATGCTAAGTATATTAAACCTAAAATAACTTAATGCCAGCGCCACATACAGTATTGCTACGCCTCCACTGGTAAGACCCAGAGAAAAAACATTTGTTTTTTTACGATTTAACCATTCGCCAGCTAAAAGCAGTACAAATCCTATTGCAAACATAAAAACACTTTTTAATGAATCAGTCAATCTGTAATATGTAAACTGAGATGCGGCAATAACGCCTATTATAAGAAGTAAAATTCCTAATTTATTGATAATGTTAAGACCTATCAAAGATTCAATATTGTTTTGCTTTATACGGCTTTGAATTTCTTCTTCTGTAAGCTGTTCTTCTTTTAATTTTAAAAATTCCTCTGATTTGTTTTGAGAAAGAACTGCCTCTTGTTTTTCTAAATCCTGGCGGGCTGCAGCTACTTTGACATTAAGAAGAGTTTTAAGTTCTTCAATTTTTGTATATATTTCATCTTGAGTGTCTATCCTGTTTGCCCTTAGTATGTTGGTCATTTCGTCAATACGCCTCTTTACTGAAATTTCTAGCTGCTGCAATCTATTGCGTTCTCCCTGGACTTTTGATTTATAATAAACATCCATTCTCTTTTGTACTGAATTTAAAATATAGGTTTTTTCATTGTATAGCTGTTGGTATAGTGCATTTTTTAGTTTTTTATTTTCATCAGATAGTTTTAAATTCTCACTTTTTTCCTTTTCTAAAGATGATTTATATTTTGACAGTTCATCTTTTATTTTTTCATTTTCAGTTACTAAATCATTTTTTTCTATTTGGAGAATTTCTTTTTCTATATTTGAGAGATTTTCTTTTTGTTTAGAAAGAAGATTTTTTAAATTGCTGACCATTGACATGAGGCGTTCACCGTCCCTTGGTTTTTTATAACACTTCAAAATTATTCTACCACACGCAGAGAGGTTGTGCAATTTTAAAAGGGAAAAAGTATAATGTTTTAATATGTAATAAATTATTAATAAAAATTCGTAAAAATTAGCCGATATAAAAAATGGGACTGTATTTAAAAAAGCTCGGTAACATTTGAGGAGAAAGGTAGTGTTGTATTTGCGTAAAAAAATAGCAAAACTACATTTAATATTAATAATTCTATTGATCTTTCCTTTTAGTTCATATTCTCAGGAAGCACCCCAGAGGGTTTTTGAAGGTGTTGAAAATGCTCTGGCTGTTTTAAATAATATTGATTTTAATGATGTTAAAAACTCTGGAACCTGGGCTAAAGAGGCAATTTATGAAGTAAGTGCATTAGGGATTATAAAAGGTTATGGCAATAGATATTTTGGGCGCAGAAACAGTGTAACAAAAGAAGAAGCCATAGCAATAATTTACAGGGCAGCAGGAAGAGAAGAAGAGGCACAAAGGGTAGCAGAAACATTGGACAGCGTAAAGAATCAGGAGGAAAGAGAGAAAAGTGCTCTTAGTATGTGGTCTCTTGGCTATTTGAGGCTTGCGGCAGAAGACGGGCTGATAACCTGGCAGAATTATGAGGATGCTACAACACCAGAACAAAGTGAAATTTCAGAAGGAGGTTTTTTTCGCAGCAGTCCTGCAACAAGGGAGGAAGTTGCCCGATGGATGGTTATGGCACTTGGAATGCAGCCTGTATATGAGCAGCAGGAAATATTCAATAACTTTTTAGACTGGACAGCTGCCGACCCTCACAAGGTACCCTACATAGAGGCTGCACTGGTAAATAATATTATGAGTGGGATGGGGAATGGATATTTTAGACCTCTTTCTCCAATTACAAGAGAACAAATGGCTCAGATAATAAAAAACTCCTCTTCTGTTATATACCCTGTTTTAGAATATGAAAAGAAAATAGGTACTATAGAGAGTGTAAAAAGTTCAAGGGATTTTACCTATGGAGATGGTGTACTTAAAAACACATTTAACATAAGAAACAGTAACGGCAGTCTTCATCATATAGTTGCAAAATACTCAGATGGAAGAGGAAGCATAAATGAACACACTGGGGTTCCTATAAGAGGAGAAAATGGGGATGTTATTGTCTATAGAAATGGAGTAATTGGAGATAGCAGTTTGCTTGTAGAGGGAGACAGAATTGAATATATTATTTCATTGGATGAGAAAGTGAAGTTTGTAAATGTTATTTCAAACACAACAGATACAAATTATATTGTTGGTAAAATAAACACTATAGAGGATGGAACCATTAATATATCCAAAATTTTTGATTTAAATTATCCTACAGTGGATATTGAAAGCAGAAATTTTTCTTTTAATAAAAAAGGCAGAGATGTGGATATAACCTATACTTTAAGTAATAATTTGGAAGTTTATATTGATGACAGAATAAGCGGAATAGAAAACATTAAAAGTGGTGAAGATGCAATAATTTCACTAAGGGATAATATAGTTACAAAAATAAAAACCGTGGATTTAAGATTTAAAGAGCAGGGAGTGGTAAATGGGATTGTAGAGGAAAACAACCCTTATTTAGGATATATAACCCTTTACAATGATTCAAATCTTGACCTTAGAAAGCCTCCTTTAGAAAAAATTGATTTTCTAAAGACATACAGTTACCAAAATCCAAAGGACATAGAAGTTTTAAAAAATGGAAAAGAAGCGGAAATTGAGGATATAGAGCCTGGGGATTCGGCATATATTAAACTTGATGATGATGGCAATATTCAAATAATAAGTGCTGTAGATAATTACAGAGCAAAGTATGGGAAAATTATATCCAAAAGACCTGATAGCATAGTGGTGATGTATGATGAAGGAATTTCGCAAATATTAGAAATAGATGATGCTCTTATTGTTTTAAACAAAAGAGTTGCAGATTATAATGCGTTAAAAGAAGGGGACAGGGTAAAACTTATTTTAAATATTACCGACCAATTTACCCATGTAAAACAAATAACCATTGATGGAAGCGATCTTTATATTTCCAATATATACAAAGGTATAGTGGAAGGTTTAGATGAGGTTACAGGAAGGCTTGTATTGAGAAATTTAGAGATTTTTCAAAATGGGAAATGGCAAAGGACAGAGCAAAAAGGTTTTTACTCTATGGAACTAGATGCTGACAGCAACTTTGTTTATAATGACAAAAGTTTAAATAAAGATGATGTAAAAAAACTATTTAAAGATCGAGAAGCATATATAGCAGCTAAAGAAGATTATGGCAAAAAAGAAAAAGCTGTGATTGTTTCATTTAGAAATTCCTCTGACAGGGAAGCTGCTGTTTTTGATGATACCATTTCAAAGAGCACATCTGAAGGGTTTGTGTTAGAGAGGGAATACAGAAACATAAAGTATAATAAAGGCACCATAATTATAAAAGACAATAGGCTTGTTTCAGTAAATAGTGTGTCTAAGGATGATGCGGCATATGTGGTTGCAAACAGAGGTTTTGATGATGGAGAATATTATGCAGGGATTGTTGCCATAAATGACAGGTTTAATCCAGACTTTATTGATATTTACCGTGGAAGGATAGCTTCCATAGATAGAAATACCAGTGTAACTCTTGAGTCTTTTTCAAGATTTGATGGATTAAATTGGGATTTTTATAATACGCCAAAAACATTTTTAATTACATATGACACTAAAATTGTAGATGATGAAGGTATAATTGGTCAGAGAAACTTCTTAGATTTTGGAGATTCTAGTTTTAAAGAGAGAACTGTTTATATACTTGCAGAGGGAACGGATGCAGTGCTTATAACTACCGCACCATATGGAAATACAAATATAAAAGGTGAAATATATGAAATAGTATCCGACAGGACGGTAAATGAAGATGGGGAAGAGGTGGGGGAACAGCAGATCCACGGAGTTACATTAATTGATGTAAAAGAATACAATCCTTCATCCTTCATGTGGGAAGATGGGACAAATACCAATATCAATATTTTAAACACCAGCATTATTTTAAAGAATAATGGCATTTTAAAAGCATCAGATTTAAAGAAGGGTGACAGGGTAAGGGTGCTAAAAACTGAAGATAATGAAGATGGATATATTATATTTGTGGAATAAAGAGGAGATGTAATATGTTAAAAAAACTAATGAGTACTGTTTTGCTTATAGTATTGTTATTTGGTACAATAGATACAGTATATGCCAGAATAGGGGATTCTGGCTATGAAGGGGGAATTTCCTCCGGTCAGGCACCAGGGAGGACCACTTTTGAATACAAAGAAGTGGTATTTATAACAGGTGAACCTATGGTGTTTGAGGGAACTGTTACAATTACCAAAAACCTTAGGCAGGACAGGAATACAGGGGAAAATGTTATAACTTCAAATTATACCTACAGGCTTAGCAATGCAAAAAATGCTGCAACTTTAAATAGAACCTTATCTCACAGCACCACATTAAGTGAGAAGGAAAAAGGGCAGACAATAGAAGAAACAATGCTAAATGATGGATATAGCGAAGTAGTAAGAATTGGAAATGAAATATACAGGCTTGAAAACTATGATTATACAAAGACAAATATTAAACATTCAAAACCTGCTGTCCACTATTATGCAGGCAATATGTGGGGCAGAAAGACCTACCGTACAGGAAACGGCACCAGCGGCCGCACTGTTACAGTGGATATTACAGGTGAGTTTTATGGATATAATCAGTACTGGGGTACAGCTGAAACCCAGATATTAAACTATGTTATTCAAAATCAAAGTACAGCAGGTGATTATACAGATAAATGGGGTGGCACTGCAAATGTAACCCTGTCCACAACAACAAGCCAAAACATACGATATGTTGAAAATGAGCCCCAGACCATAAGTTTTGAAGGAGGCTTTCTTGAAACCCAGCACAATAACAGTGTGCTTCAATATACAGCAAGGCTTCCTGAATTTGATTTAGAGGGAATATCTACAGATAGAATAGTTGAAACAAAGGACAGTTTACAAATTGAAACATTTCCCTCAAGTAAAAGGCTGCTTATTCCAGACTTAAACCATCTAAGAGGGCATTGGGCGTATAAAGATATAATGGCACTTTATAGTCTTGAGGTGTTTATAGATGAGGCTTCAAAATTTAATCCCCAAGAAGTTATGACCAGAGCAGAATTTGCAGATGCCATTATACGAGCAGCCAGAGAGGTTCCAAAAGATCCAGCATTAGCAGATCCAAGGGCAAATAGGCGTGTTAACAATGTTAACAACAATGCTAATGAGGAAACAGTACCGCGGTTTTTTGATGTTTCCCAAAGTCACAAGTATTATGAGAGTATAAACAGCGCTTTTGACAGAGAAATAATAAGCGGAAGAGGGGATGGAAGGTTTTATCCTGAAGATTATCTTACTACAGCGGATGCAATAACCATTATAATTAGTACCCTAGGTCTAGAGAGTCTTGCCCCCTCAGATGGCATAATTACTACATTTAAAGATAATAGCGATATTCCTAAATATGCAAGAAATTCAGTTTATACTGCTCAAAAAATAGGTTTAATAATAGGAGATGAAAGAGGATATTTAAAACCAATGGAGTATATTACTAAAGGCAGAGCTGCAGTTATTATTAATAAATATATAGATTATATGAGGGAAGATTTGAAGAAAGATTATAGGGAAAGGTTAATAAATTACTAGGATATTGTAAATAACAAAAAAGGGGGAGAACTAATATGAAAAAAATTAGATTAATTGTGTTAATTGTAGTAATTTGTTTTGTAACCACAGGCATAAATTTTGCCAAAGACGAGTACATAGAGTCAGATTATTTTAAAAGTGTTATGGAGATGATAGAGGGTAACTACAGCGGGGATATATCTGAAGAAGAACTTTTAGAAGGTGCCCTAAGAGGCATGTTTGACACCATGGACGATTACACCGTATACTTCACAAAGGAAGAAGCAGACTATTATTTAAGTGATGTTGAAGGTTCTTATAAGGGCATAGGAATTAGTTTTTCCAAAGTTGATGGAGAAATAATCATTGTAAAAGTATTTCAATCATCACCAGCAGAAAGTGCAGGAATTAAAGAAGGAGACATTATTAAAGAAGTAGATGGTGTGAGTGTTTTAAATAAATCTGATGATGAAGTGGCTTCAATGATAAGGGGCGAAGAAGGAACAACAGTAACATTAGGGATAGTAAGAGAAAATGCCAGCCAGCTAATTACAATTGAAGTTGTAAGAAAAGAAATAAAAATACATCCTGGTGAATACAAGATAGAAAATGACATTGGTTACATTAAACTTGAAATGTTTAACTCCAATGCAAATGATTTTATTAGCCATGCTCTAGGTGAAATGGACAAAAACAATATAAAAAACATCATACTTGATTTAAGAGACAATCCAGGAGGAGAAGTGGGGCAGGCAGTTGCAATTGCAGAAAAATTTGTGCCTTTTGGTGTTATTACTCGGTTAGAGTTTAAATCAGAACTTGAAAGGGATCAGATATATACTTCAAAACTATTGAAGTCAAAGTATAATCTAGTGGTACTGGTAAATGAAATGAGTGCCAGTGCATCTGAAATATTAGCTGGGGCTATACAGGACAGAGAGGCGGGAATTTTACTTGGAACAAAGACATTTGGAAAGGCAAAAGTCCAGAGTGTATTCCCAATTATAACACCAAAAGCTTATAAGAAATACAAAGATGAGCTGGGGGTAAGTATTATAAACGGCTATGACTTATTGACAAAACATAAGGTTTATCCATCAGATGATGAGATAATAGGGTGGAGCAAAATGACAGTGGGAAGATACTACACTCCAAATGGAAGAATGATAGATGGAAAAGGTTTAGCACCAGACGTATTTGTAAACAATGTAATAAAAGATGTTGATGTAAGTACAATTAGTTTATTGAGTAAAACTGACAAGCCAGGGCTGGGTTCAGAAAGCATTGATGTATATAATGCAAAAAAAATGTTGGTTTTAGGTGGGTATGAAGTGGGTAATATGGATGCTGTTATGGATGAGGTAACTTTTAAATCTGTTGCCAAATTTCAAAAGGATTCAGGTCTTTATCCTTACGGCGTGCTGGACTTTTCAACCCAGGAAGCTTTAAATGCAAAGTTTCAAAAAATTATACCTGCACCAGACCTTCAATACTATAAAGCGGTAGAAATACTGTCATCTAAGTCCTGACCCTTTATTAAAAGCATATAAAGTATATCAAATATTTTTGAAAAAGGTGGTAAAATGTAAAAATTCATTATACCACCTTTTATCATTTATTTTAAAAACTCTTTTATTATTACTTTTGCCTATAAAAGACTAATTGCTTTCAGAAAAAATCAAATGTTTAATGTCAGAAATATCTTTATCTTTTCGTATATAATCTGCAATTATATTTCCAGTTTTTACATCACCTAAAAAAATCATTCCCTTCACTTTAGTATCTTTTAATACTATTTTTTTGTACATATTAGATTCCCTATCAAATTCCACTATCACCTCAAAATCCTTTTCATCAGGTTTTACAAGTCCCATTGAAATAAGGGGCACATCTCTAAGCCTTATGGCGCTGCTGACAATTTTAGAACTTGAAAACTCATTTGGCTGTCCAGCCATATTAAAGGCAGCGTATTTTCCCTGTGTAAGGGCATTAGACCATATATATCCGGAAATATATCCCTTTGATTTATAAGTTGGGGATTCTGCAACATCCCCGGCTGCATATACATCTTTAACTGATGATTCTAAATATTGATTTACAAGTATTCCTCTCTGGCATTTAATTCCTGTCCCTTCAAAAATGTCAAGGCAGGGTCTTGTCCCTATGGCTATAACAAGCATATGACAATTTAATTTTTCCCCATTTGAAAACTCCAATAAATACTCTTCTCCAGAAGTTACTGATATGATGTTTTTAGAGAGTAAAACTTTTATACCGTCTTTTTGTACTTGATTTATAAAAATTTCTGAACCCATGCTGTCTAAGTGCTGGGGCAGTATTGAATTTTCCCTTTCTACAATGGTGGTATTCATGCCAAGATTTTTTAAAGCATAGGCGGTTTCAATACCTGTAAGCCCTCCACCAATTATTACAGCGCTTTTTCCTTCAGCTGCCTTATCTCTCATGATATCTGCATCAGCAATGGAGTTTATTGTGAGATAATTTGAATTTTCCAATCCATCAATTTTAGGAATTACAGGCTTTGCACCAGTGGCTATAAGCAGCTTGTCATATTCTACTTTAGTTCCACAGGCAAGTTTTATACACTTATTTTTTACATCAATTTCATCAAGTTTTTTATTTAACATAAGATTGATTTTATTATCTTCATAATTTTTTGTGCTTCGTAAAAAAAGTTTTTCCCTTGTAAGTCTTCCTCCTACATAATCAGGAAGCAAAAACTTAGTGTATGTAGGTACATTTTCTTCACTTATTATAGTTATTTTACTTAATTCATCTAAACTTCTAAGTGTTTCTGCGGCAGAGATTCCTGCAGCACCATTGCCTAAAATTACGTAACGCAAAAATATCACCTCGTCATAAGATTATATACCTGCAAAATATACCTGCAAAATATACCTGCTTAAAGATTATTATATACCACACCTAAAAATATAAAAACATAAATGGAGATACCAAAGATAAAAAAATATCTAAAAAAGGCACCTTAGGTGCCTTTTTTATAGGTTTTATATATACTTAATAATTATTTTTTTCTGCCCATTCTGCTGCAGTTTTAACAGCATTTTGATGATTGGTGTCAACTCTGTTTGTTGCGTGGGTTTTACTGTTTAGAAAATGGATATCAAATACTCCATCCATATTATTGCCCTTTACTGAATCTAAGTTATAGCCTGCACCATATCCACCGCTTCTAGACTGTATATATGCATTTGCAGTTACACTGTCCACACCTGCGTGAGGCATACCTGCCATGGAAGCTGCCATTTTGCGTCCATTAACGGTAACGATAACAGGTCTTCTAGCCCAGCTCCACGCTCCACCGTATATTTGCAGCATTATTTTTGTGTCTTCTGCCGTAAGTGTTTCCACGTCTGCATGGTTATAACCATATGTTCTTTTTATATTAAATGTGCGCCCAGTCCAAATGTCATAAACCTGTGCTGTACTTCCTATTGCGAGGATGTTTTCTGCTCCTCCAAACCATGAAACTAAATAATCGGCTCTTGCTTCTGACCTAGACCCTGATCTTGTAGCTGGTGTAGTTTGACTTGTAGCACTTGTTCCATTTAAAAGCCTGTTTATTACAGACATTGTAACGGGACCGGCAACCCCGTCTTGTGCAATGCCATTGTCTGCCTGAAGCTTCATTACGGCACTTTTAGTAAGAGAACCAAAATATCCTGTTGGATTTACATGTAAGTACCCCAGTGTTTTTAGATCCTGTTGCAAAGCAGTAACGCTAGAACTACTCATACCTTCTTTTAAAAGGGTGTTGCCACCGGATCTTGTAGCGCTGGTCCGCTCGTTTATCAATCTGCTTATTAAAGAAAATGTCACAGGACCGGCAATTCCGTCTTGATCAATTCCATACCTTCCCTGCAGCCTTATGACAGCAGCCTTTGTAAGAGAACCAAAATACCCTGTGGGACTTACATTTAAGTATCCTAAAGTATTTAAATCTCTTTGCAATGCTGTAACATCATCTCCACTCATACCTTCTTTAAGCAACCGGGATTGAGCAGAAACATGCAGGACATTGGCAGAAAGGCTAAAAATTAAAACACACAAGACCACTACAACCAGAACAGATTTTTTCAGCATTAAAGATAATCCCCCCTTTTTGTGTTTTACTTACCAGCCTAAGTAGTAGGTTTCTTCTTTTGCAGCATAAGAATTAATCTTATACTTTTTGCCTGAATTCCCCAAATAATGTAGTCTGAAGAATTCAACAATAACATTGTATCATCTTATGCGAATATAATAAACACAAAAAATATGTATTTAACTATTAACTCATGTATATGTTAAGTAAGTAAAACGAACCTACTTGTATATTTTATAAAATTATCAGCTATAAGTAAAGTATAATTGGCAAAATAAACACAAATTTTTATCTTAACAAAAAAGGATTTTTTTGAGTTTTATTGAATATAATATTCATATTCCACTTTGTCCGTTCTAGTAAATTATAAATATCTAAATAAATATGATAAATATTGTCTTATAATAATGGACAGAAGAGTGAAAGGATGAACATTAAGATGAAAGCTGTAATTATGGCTGGTGGGGAAGGTTCTAGGTTGAGACCTCTTACTTGCGATATTCCAAAGCCCATGGTTCCTATAATGAATGTTCCCATTATGGAACATATTATCAACCTTTTAAAAAAACATGGAATTAAAGATATTGCTGTTACTTTAATGTATTTGCCCCAAAAAATTAGAGATTATTTTGGTAATGGTTCTAATTTTGGAGTGAATATTCACTATTTTACTGAAGATGTTCCTTTAGGAACTGCTGGAAGCGTAAAAAATGCCGAGGAATTTCTTGATGAAACATTTATTGTAATTAGTGGCGATTCTCTTACCAATATGGATATTACAAAAGCAATTGAATTTCATAAAAACAAAAAATCATTAGCTACTTTAGTTCTTACAAGGGTTGATGTTCCTTTAGAATACGGGGTGGTTATAACCAATGAAAATGGCAATATAGAAGGTTTTTTAGAAAAACCCAGTTGGGGAGAAGTTTTCAGTGATACTGTTAATACAGGAACTTATATTTTAGAGCCCAGAGTTTTAAGATATCTTGAAAAAAATAAAAAGACAGACTTTAGTCAAGATTTATTTCCCATGCTTTTAAAGAAAAAAGAACCTCTTTTTGGGCATGTTATGGATGATTACTGGTGTGATATAGGGGACCTTAGAGCATATCTTCAAGCTCATTATGATGTTTTGGAAAAAAAGATAAATATTGATATAGATGCAGAAGAGGTAAAACCAGGAGTTTTTGTAGGAAGTGGAACTATAATTGACCCTGGTGCAACAATTAACGCCCCCTGCTTAATAGGCGGCAACTGCCAGATAGAGAAAGGAGCTGTAGTGGACAGCTTATGTGTTATAGGAAATAATAACGTTATAGAAGAGGATGTTTCTTTAAAAAGAAGCATTGTATGGGATGGCAATTATATAGAGAGGGGCTCTCAAATCAGAGGAGCTATATTATGTAATAAGTCCAATCTTAAACATTATGTCCATGTGTTTGAAAATGCAGTGATAGGTGATAATTCCACCATCAATGAAAGAGTAATTATAAAGCCTAATGTTAAAATTTGGCCTCAAAAAACTGTAGAGCCTTTGGCAGTGGTTGATAGAAATATAATTTGGGGTTCAAAGTATTCCAGGGGTATTTTTGGAGAAAACGGTCTTTCCGGCATAATTAATGTGGATATAACCCCGGAGTTTGCCACAAGGCTTGGAGCTGCCTACGGTTCTGTATTGAAAAAGGGCTCAAAAGTTGTTGTAAGTTCTACAACATCAAGTTCAGCCAGAATGTTTAAGCACGCTTTTATATCAGGTATTTTGTCTGTAGGCGTTGAAGTTTTTAATTTGAGTAGTTTGCTTACGCCTATATCACGTCATGCAATAAGCTTTCTTTCTGTAGAAGGTGGAATACATATAAAAAATGGTGATGACAATCCCAACAAGCTAAAAGTGGATTTTATGGATTCTAAGGGAGCCAGCATAAGCAGAGTAATGGAAAGAAAAATTGAAAATTCTTTTTTCCGTGAAGACTTTAAGCGATGTTCAGGAGAAGAAATTAGCAGACTTAACAATATAACTGATTTTAAAAACTACTATGTAAGATCCATTTTAAATGAAGTGGATGTGGAAACCATTAGAAAGAATCCACCAAAACTTTGTATTGCTTCTCCTTCTGATTTTGTGATATCAACTATGGTGCCAATGCTGACAGACTTAGGGTGCAGGGTTGTCAGTTTTTCTTCTGCAAATTTAAACGAACATGCTGCCATTGTAGATGAGATTAACAGCTCTGATGCCAATTTCGCAGCATATATAGACAGTAACGGAGAAAGCCTTGTTCTTATAGATAAGTATGGAAACATTGTGGAAGATGATTTGTTTTTGGCACTGACATCTTTAATTATATTTAAAACATCTCCAGAGTCTAAAGTGTTTGTACCTATTACTGCTCCATCTATAATTGAAATTATAGCACAGAAGTTTGGAGGAAAAGTAGTTAGGACAAAGACTTCCCCACAGGCGGTAATGGAGCAGATGCTTAATCATAATTTATTTAAAAACAAAAAAGACATGGATCAATTTTTGCTTAATTTTGATGCCTTAGCAGGTCTTGTGAAAATAATTGAATATCTGTGTACAAAAGAAACAACTTTGACAGATTCCTTAGAGGAAATCCCAGGATTTTATTTAAGCAAGAAAAAGATATTCTGTCCATGGGAATTAAAGGGACGTGTTATGAGAACCCTTATAACTGAAAAGGAAGGGGAAAAAGTTGAATTATTAGACGGGGTTAAGTTTATTTTTGAAAAGGGATGGGCACTTGTACTGCCAGATGCTGATATGCCTCTTTGCAGAGTTTATGCAGAAGGAGAAAATGCTGAAATTGCAGAGGAAATATCTGAAAAATATATAGAAAAAATAAAAACAATTATAAATTCAAAAAGATCGTAAATTAACTTGCTTTTCCAAAATATAAATTTGTGATATAATTTTTTAGAATTGTTGTAAAGCAGCAATTTGGACACAATAAAATAACGGAGGATTTTAATGACAGATATTTTAGTAGCAGATATTGTATCAACACTAATTAAAGAGTTTAATCTAAAACCTTTTCAAGTGGAAAATACAATTAAGTTAATAGATGATGGAAACACCATTCCTTTTATTGCCAGATACAGAAAAGAAATGACTGGTGAGTTGGATGACCAGGTTCTAAGACAATTTCATGAAAGGTTAATTTATTTAAGAAATTTAGAAGCAAGGAAGGAAGAAGTTAAAAGATTAATTGAGGAACAGGGGAAGCTTACAGAGGATATTGTAAAGAATCTTTCAAAAGCTGTAACCCTGCAGGAAATTGAAGATATATACAGACCATTTAGACCAAAACGCAGAACCCGTGCCACAATGGCAAGGGAGAAGGGTCTTGAGCCTTTGGCAAATATTATCTTTGATCAGGTGCCTTTAAATGCATCCATTGAAGATGTTGCAAAGACTTTTGTAAATGCTGAAAAAGAAGTAAACACAGTTGAAGAAGCACTAAAGGGTGCAATGGATATAATTGCAGAAGAGATTTCTGACAATGCTGAATTTAGAAAAGATATAAGAAAAATATTTATGCAGTCAGGATTAATTGTTTCAAAGGGCAAAAAGGAAGAGGATTCTGTATATAGCATGTATTATGATTTTTCTGAACCTGTTTCTAAAATAGCAGGACACAGAGTTCTTGCTATAAACAGGGGAGAAAAAGAAGAGTTTTTACAAGTGAAGATAGAGGTACCAAGTGAAAAGGTAATTGATTATTTAAAGAGAAATGTTATAAAAAACCCGCCTGTGCCTGCTTCTAAATATGTTGAAGAGGCTATAGAGGACTCATATGAGCGTTTAATTTTTCCTTCAGTTGAAAGAGAAGTGAGAAATGAGCTTACAGAAACTGCTCAAGAAAAGGCTATGAAGGTTTTTGCACTAAATTTAAAAAATCTTCTTCTTCAGCCACCGGTAAAGGGAAAAACAGTAATGGGATTGGACCCGGCTTATAGGACAGGGTGTAAAATTGCTGTTGTTGATGACACAGGGAAGGTTTTGGATGTGGCTGTAATTTATCCTACACCTCCCCAAAATAAAATAGAAGAGTCTAAAAAAGTTGTGATGCATTTGATAAAAAAGCACGATGTTGATTTGATTTCCATTGGAAATGGTACAGCTTCAAGGGAGTCGGAAATTTTTGTGGCAGACCTTATAAAGGAGCTGGACAGGGAAGTATACTACATGGTTGTCAGCGAAGCAGGTGCTTCTGTGTATTCAGCTTCAAAACTTGCGGCAGAAGAGTTTCCAGATTTTGATGTTTCCTTAAGAAGTGCTGTGTCAATTGCAAGGCGGCTGCAAGACCCCTTAGCAGAACTTGTTAAGATAGATCCAAAGGCAATAGGCGTGGGGCAGTATCAGCATGATATGAATCAAAAAAGATTAGGAGAAGAGCTAAAAGGGGTAGTTGAAGATTGTGTAAATAGCGTTGGTGTAGATTTAAATACAGCATCTAGCTCACTATTGTCTTATATTTCAGGTATTAATTCAGCCGTTGCAAAAAATATAGTAGAGTATAGGGAAACCAATGGAAAATTTAAAAACAGGAAAGAACTAAAAAAAGTAAAAAAACTTGGGGAAAAGGCATTTGAACAGTGTGCTGGTTTTTTAAGAATAACAGATGGGGATAATATTTTAGACAATACCTCTGTACACCCGGAATCATATGATTTTGCCAAAGAACTTATTGAAAAAATGGGGTACACTTTAGAAGATGTAAAAAAGAAAAGACTTACTAAATTCAAAGAAGAAGTGGATAAAAGAGGAATATCCAATCTAGCAGATGAAATA
Organism: Clostridium sp.; assembly: GCA_012517995.1. Taxonomy (GTDB): domain Bacteria; phylum Bacillota; class Clostridia; order Acetivibrionales; family Acetivibrionaceae; genus Herbivorax. Next base: position 4,470 of record JAAYTS010000077.1, on the reverse strand, counting down.
GGAGCAGGGATTCCTACTTTACGTGATATAGTGGATGAACTTTTAAAACCTGGAAGAGACCCAAGGGATGAACTTCCAAAGCCAATACTTTTAAAAGATGTACTTAATATTGAAGATTTAAAACCTGGTATGGAATTAACAGGCACTGTAAGAAATGTTGCTGACTTTGGTGCTTTTGTTGATATAGGAGTTCATCAGGATGGTTTGGTGCATATTTCTGAATTAAGTGACAGATATGTTAAAAGCCCCATGGATGTAGTGGCTGTTGGGGATATTGTAAATGTAAGGGTAATTGAGGTTGATGTAAAAAGAAAGAGAATATCTCTGTCTATGAAGCATTGCAGGTAACCTCCTGGTGTGATATAATTAAGTTTAGTTTTTTAGACAGAAGATATTTAGGGGAGATTTTATGAATAAGTTACTAACTGCAATTAAACCGTTTTTAAAACGGTATGACTTAATTATAATTTTCAGCTTAATGGCATTGATTTACTGCATTATAGAGTATTATGTTTTTTTCCCGGTTGTTTTAAGTTTATCAGTGTTTAAAAGTGGAAATATATTGGAAATTGTAATTTATGTTATTCAATTTGCATTTAAATATTTATTTAAGGTTGAATACTTAATATATGGGTTAATTGGCATTATAGCATCTGGTCTTTTGTTTGGGGTAGTATTTTCAGCAGTTTTTTATTCTTTAAATAATTTTTTCTCCAAAAAAGCTCATCCAAAAGACGGGATTTTTAAAGTTGAATTTTTAAAAAGTCAGTATTTGACAGGTGTAAAACAGCATTTTGGCAAAATGACATTTATATCTACTTTTACAATATTGTACACCATTTTATTTACTGCATTTATGGTGGTTGTAACAATTCCAGCTGTGGCTGTTTTAAGAGGTCAGATGGAAGGGAAAATTGATTTTTTACCTTTAGCTATTATGCTGACGGTAATTACTGCAATTGTTTTGTTTTTTGGATTTATGTTTTATAGAACATATATATTGTTTTGGTATCCTGCAGCTTTTAATTTTAAAAGAAAAATTTTTGCAATTGGGAAAAAGGCCGCAGACACTTTTTTTTGGGAAATAGTTTGTTTTTTAGCAATTTTTGACATAGTTTTTTGGCTGTTTCAGAGTATGCTTATATTTTTAAATTCCCTATTGATAGGTGGTCAGGGAATAGGGATTTTAAGATTTCTAATTTTAATTTTACTAAATTGGATTGTAAAGTCGGTATTGTTTACTACACTTATAGTATTTGTATTTTCTAAGTTTCAACAATTTAAAAAGAGGATAGTGGCAAAAACAACCTAAAGAGAAAAGCACTCTTTAGGTTGTCTACTTTCTATTGTTTGCTTTCTAATTACTTATCAAAGCTTTGCTTTTTTTAAACATTTTACTTGGCAAAATTATGTTTTCCTATAGTTGTAATTATTGGTCTTGACCATATCCATTTACTTTTAGCTGTTGATGGATTGTAGTAGTAAATTGCTCCCCCAGAGGGATCCCATCCATTTAAAGCATCTCGAGCAGCCTTGAATGCACTGTTGCTAGGAGGAAGATTAATCTGCCCGTCAGCCACTGCATCAAAGGCTCCAGGCTGGTAAACAACTCCTGCGATGGTATTAGGGAATCTGCTGTCCCGCACACGGTTTAATATAACTGCTCCCACAGCCACCTGTCCTACATATGGCTCACCTCTTGCTTCACCATTTATTATATGTGCTAAAAGATTTAAATTATTGTTGTCTGAGTTTTGACCAGTGTTGCCTGTAGGGATGCCCAATGCTGCCAATGTTTGTGAACCAACTATTCCGTCTACTTTTAAACCGTTTTTGGCTTGGAATTTTCTTACTGCTCTATAGGTTTTTATTCCAAAAATTCCATCTACTTTTCCATTATAGTATCCCCATTTTTTCAGCCGGGTTTGGACTTCCACAACTTCCTGGCTTCTTGTACCATAGTAGGATACAACAGTACGGCTGTACCTGTATAATTTAGAAACATCATTTCTATAAATATATAGTGTACCTGCAAGTGTTAGCGAGATAAGTATCATACTTATTAACAATTTTTTTTTGCGCAAAAAAACCATCCTCCTTTGTTATTACTTGCAATATCTATTTTGTCTATTTTTAAGTTAAATTATTATAAATGCAAAAACAAAGGAGATAAAAAAGGAGAGACTTAGATTTAATAAGTCTCTCAATCCATTCCAGTAATCAGAAGGTATGTGAGTATTATCAACAAATAATCATCATTTATTCTTTCTTCCAAAAGCAAAAAAATTAATCCAAGCAATATTATTTCATCAATCTGAAAGCGCTTTGAGATAAAATCTGTTAAAGATAGCCGCTGATTTTTTTTCTCATTTCTAGCGGTATCAACTTCATTGGGCAGGGGAATATCCTGTACATTTTTTATACTGCCGCCAGATTTTATACTGCCGCCAGATTTTATGCTGCTGCTGGGGGATTTATTATATGCAAAGTTGCGCGGCCGTTTTAAAGGATACCTCCTGAACTTGGGAACCATGCCATATATCATTTCAGTCCCCCTTTCACATGCTTTTTTCAATATCTGTCATCATATTAGTTAGATGAAACATTTGAAATAATTTTATACAATCCCCCACTTTTTTTTGTCTGTTACTATTTAAAAAAGGTTTTATAGCAGTTAAAAGATTAATTCTAGGATCGTCAAGGGTTTTAGCATCATTCATTATGCTTTTTACTTTACGCATTAAATCAGCATTATTATAAATATCTTCATCTGATTTATTCTTTTGATTATTTTGACCTTCATGGGATGAATTTTCTTTTTGTGTCTCTTCAGGAGGTTTTTCTTTTTTAGGGGTATTAGCCAAAAGAGAAAGTATATTTATTAAACTTTCTGATATATTTTCATTGGCTAAAATATCCCCTAGTTGTTTTATATTATTGTTAAAATTATCATTCATAGAACAAATCCGCCTCCTATAAAGGTACGTTTTTAAAAAAATTAAATTTTATTTAATAAGTTTTTAAATTTTTCTGCAAGTATATCCCCTTTTTCTCCAATAAGCATGGCCAGTCTATCAATATCTGCAGAATTAATTTTTTGCTTTATTTCTTCTTTGTTGATATTTAAGCCTTTTAATTTTGACTCATCAAAGGTGTCAATTTTTTCAATTAATTCGTCTTTGTCCATTTTATTAATCTTTTTTGCGATTTCTTCATACTCACCATTGTTTAACATTTCAAGAGCCGAACTTATTTTTGCCTGCAGTATTTTTTCATCCATTTTCCCTAAAAGTTCTGATAATTTTTTATTAAATGAATCATTCATGTAATCAATCCTTTCCATGTAAAAAAATAACGTATTAAAAAAGCATTTATTTGTTTTATTTATATTTGACACCATGTATAATTAGAACATCATTTATTTAAATATTTTTTAAAATAAAAGATGTTAGAAATACAGACAATGTGGTATCTAATGTTTAGAGAGTAACTAGCAAGAACTTTTAAAAGGGTGAGTTTTATTGATTAAATTTTATTTAATAGCTTTTATAGAAGGGATTTCTACATTTATATCCCCATGCGTTTTACCTCTTATACCAGTTTATTTCTTTTATCTTATGGGAGCGGATTTAGAAGGGGATACAAGTTTACAAGGAGAAAATAATGAGAAAAACAAAAAAAGGCTTTTCATTAATTCATTAGGTTTTGTATTAGGATTTACTGTGCTGTTTACTGCACTAGGAGCCAGTGCCACATTTATAGGAGGTTTTTTAAGCAGGAATAATGATATTTTACAAAAGATAAGTGGTATTTTAATTATTATATTTGGGTTATCTTATATGGGGGTACTAAATATTAGTTTTTTAAAGAAAGAAAGAAGACTAAATTATCAGTTTAATAATTTGAAATTTTTAAGTTCTGCTGTATTGGGAATGGTTTTTGGACTTAGCTGGACTCAGTGTACAGGACCAATATTAGGTGCAGTTTTAGCCAAAGCTGCAAATCTTGAGACTATGCTAAGTGGGATAACTTTACTCATTGTTTATTCAGCAGGGATTGGACTACCTTTTATAATATCTGCACTAATGTTTGAAAGCCTTAAAGGTGCTTTTAACTTCATAAAGCAACACAGTAACAAAATAAGAGTGGCTTCTGGTATTATGATGGTGGCTTTTGGGGTAGCAATGTTTTTTGATTTAATTAGATTTAGCCTTTAAAAATTTTGAATATGAAAGGAAGGTATTATGGATAATAAAAAGAATAAAGATGTTATGGGTGCTAAAAAGAAAGCAATTATATGGGTAGCTGTATTAGTTATCCTAATAGGGTCATCCTATTTTATTTACAATTATCTTGGAGATGCCAATTCTGTTGCAAGGGATATGTTTTTTAAAGATGCAAAAGGTGATGAGGATGCAGAAATTGGCGGTGAAGATGTAAATGCAGATGGAAACGAAGATGCAAATGTAG
>JAAYTS010000076.1 GCA_012517995.1 Clostridium sp. | reverse complement strand
TTCTTTTGCCAGTCCAATAATCCCAAGCAATGCCTTTTCCTCGCTTGAATTAAGACCTAAGAACTCTTTTAAGCTGTTAAATGCTTCTAAATTTCCCTCAATGTCCATAACATCAATTTTAAATTTATCCAACAACAGTTCTAAGTCACAAATGTCTATTCCTAAGTTTTCTGCTAAATATTTTTTTATAAGCTTTTCCTTTTCAAGCTCTTTTGAAGATTCTAGCTCTTTAGTGTCACTTGTACTTTTAGTTTTTACAGTGTCTTTTTTGGATTCAGTTTTATGATTAGAGTTTATCTTTTCATAGCTATTTTCTTTATTGACATTGTTGGATTTATTTGCATTTTGGGAAAAAGAGGCTTTTTTATCTGTGCTGGCATTTAAATTTTTATCAACTGCTTCATTTAATACATTGCCAAACATGGAAAAAGAATTATCTGTATTTTTCCTTTCAGCACCTTCTGTTTTGTTGTAAGACATTGTGAAAAGACTTGAAGCTATACTCCTATTTACCATATTTTCACCTCCTTCTTTTGAATTTATTCTAATACTACTCCATATTCCTCTGAAAGCTTTTGGGTAACTTTAGCTGCATAATTTTCATCCATTTCTTCTAATATCTGTGCTGCATTTTTATTGTTCATATTTTTTAATGTATTAACAACCAAATCAATTTTTGCATCCCCAAGTTCTTCAAATATTTTAGCTGCTGCACCAGCATCCATAGTTTGATAAATTCTAGCAAACTCCATGACTTCTTGTTCTACAGCTTCTTGTACAATTAGCTCCTCATATATTTTTTGAGCATTTTCCGGATTAATCATTGCAAAGTATTCTTTAAATTCTTCCATATTTCCAGAAGCTAACAATCTATCAGCTATTAATTCCTTTTCACTAATACGGCTTTTTTCATTTTCAAATTCTGTTTTTAATTTTTCATATCTATCTTCTAGTTCCTTGTAGTCATTCTCTGCGTTTTTAAGCTCAGAAATGGTTTTCTCCATTTCTTCTATTTCTTTTGTCAATTCAACATTTCTTTTTCTAAATTCTTCATAAAACTCTACTAATTCTTTATCCGTTAAATTTTTAGGATCATATGGATCATAATCCTCAGGTGCCTTTGGCAAAGCTCTCCTTAGAATAGGAATTTTTTTAATTTCATTTCTATTTTTATCTGCTATGCCATTAAAATTACTTTTTATAATAAGACTTAAAACTCCTATAATTATTACAGCTACAATAGCTAAAGCTGTAATAAAAGCAATAATTCCAAATAAGAGACTATTTTTATCTTTACCATTATTTTTATTTAATCCTTTATAAAGATTTTTAATTTTATTTGCCATTTTAATCTCCTAATTTAGTTAAAATTATCCCAAACCTTCAACATATTTGTAATTTGAAATTTCTTCACTAACCTGCTGATCCTTTTTATACTGTTCTTTTATATATTCTTCATATTTTTTTTCCCGTAACTTATCTATTATTTTCCTCTCCTGTGAAGCTTTGATAAGTTTTTCTCTATATCTATCGACATTATCCTGTGCATTCTTTACATTTACCATCTGCTGTTTAGCTTTATTGTTTAAAAATTCAATATATCTACTGTACTTTTGTAAATCTCCCACACTAATACCTTCCTGGGATTTAGCCTTTATACTATATACATGGTCTTGTTTTTCCTGTTCAATTTTATTGTAAATATCTTTTTGTTTTTCACATTCAACAACGGCTTTACCTAGATCATTTTTAAGGCCGTCCTCAATTTGTTTTTTTATATTTAAAATTGATTGTAATCTAAATACAAATTTACCCACTTAAACCACCAGCCTTAAATAAGCCTTTCTATTTTAAAATGTTTTTTATCATTTTAATTACTTCATCATATTGAAAATTTTCATTTACTTCCTGTTCAATAAAGCCGATTATATCATCTATAACATCTATTGCATAATCAATTTTCTCATTGCTTCCCTTCACATATGCACCAATATTAATAAGGTCTTCAGCATCGCTATACACTGCCATTACTTTTTTTATTTCTGCAGCAATTTTTTTGTGTTCATTAGTTACAATCTCAGGCATAACCCTGCTGACACTTGCTAAAACATCTATTGCAGGATATTGATTTCTATTAGCCAGGCTTCTTGACAAAACAATATGCCCATCTAGAATTCCTCTGGCGGTATCTGTTACAGGCTCTGTTAAATCATCTCCGTCAACTAATACCGTATATAAACCTGTTATTGAACCTTTATCAGAATTACCCGCCCTTTCTAATAATTTTGGAAGAACGGCAAAAACTGAAGGTGTATATCCTCTTGACACCGGGGGTTCTCCTATTGCCAGCCCCACTTCCCTTTGTGCCATTGCAAACCTGGTCAAAGAATCCATTAAAAGCAATACATCTTTTCCCTGGTCTCTAAAATATTCTGCAACAGCTGTAGCCACCAATGCACCTTTTAATCTCACCAATGCAGGCTGGTCAGAAGTTGCCACCACTACCACTGATCTTTTTAATCCTTCTTTTTGCAAGTCCTTTTCTATAAATTCCCTTACCTCTCTTCCACGCTCTCCAATTAGGGCAATTACGTTAACATCAGCTTTTGCATTTCTTGCTATCATACCCATAAGTGTACTTTTACCTACACCACTTCCTGCAAATATGCCCACCCTTTGACCTTTACCCACTGTCAAAAGACCATCTATACTCTTTATTCCTAAAGGCAACGGCTTTTTTATCCTGTTTCTGTCTAAAGGCAGGGGTGGAGAATTATCAACGGGATAAAAACACTCTGGTTTAATATCTCCTTTGCCGTCAATAGGGTTTCCCATTCCATCAATAACCCTTCCCACCAGGTTTTTTCCCACTTCTACACGTAAAAAGTCTCCTGTTGAAAATACTGTACTTCCCTGACCAATCCCACTCATATCTCCTAAAGGCATCAAAAGCACTTTATTATCTTTAAAGCCAACCACTTCAGCCATTATGGTTTTTCTTTGACCTTTTATTTTGCAAAGTTCACCTATATTAACTTCCGGACCAATAGACTCAATTGTAAGTCCCACAACTTTTGAAACTTTGCCACTGCTCTCAATAAAATCACTATCCTCTAGAGCTTTTTGGTACTTTAAAAGATTTATACTTGGCATAATAGCTCCTTTATATCATTAAAATCATTTTAATTATTTTAAGATTTTTTCCCAATAAGTTTTATAAAAGCATCCTCAATTTTTTTAAGTTTTGTAGAAACTCCTGCATTCACTGTTCCATAAGGCGTTTCAATTATTACATCTCCTGCATTTAATGAAGGATCTTTTTTTATGTCAAGTTTTCCTATCCCTTCAGTCAAAGAAAGAATTTTTTCTCTGTTATTAACTACAAAATCATGATCTATAGAGGCAACTTTAATTATTATATCTTCTTTATTAGAACACTTTTCAAATCCTTTCCTTAAGACTTGTAAAATATTTTCTTTATTTAAAGAAACTTCTTCTCCTATAACTTTTTTTGCAATATCCAAAATCACATTTACAGCATCTTTTTCAACTCCGTTTAAAAGTTCCCTGTATTCTTCCTCTGCATTCTTTTTTATAAGCTCTGCCTCTTCTATTAAATTTTCATACTGCCTTTTAGCCTCTTCATAACCCTTTTTAAAACCTTCTGTCCTTGCTTCATCTTCAATGGATTGTTTTAATTTGTCCCCTTCACTTTGGGCTACTTCAATAAGCTTAACTGCTTCACTCTCTGCTTCTTTAATAATAGCTTCTGCTTCCTCTTTTGCTTTATCTATAATATCATCGTAAGAACACTCACTTTCCTTAGCATCATCTATATTTGGCATTACATCGAACTTTAAATTCTTTGCTTTTTTAATATTATTGTAGTTAACTGGTCGTTTTATTTGTATAGGAACTCCAACACTTATTTGATTGCTTTTAAATATCCTGTTATACAAAGACTTCGTCGCCTCCTCCTCTGGAAATTACTATTTCGCCTGCATCTTCAAGTTTTCTTATTATGTTAACAATCTTCTGCTGTGCTTCTTCAATATCTTTAAGCCGCATAGGTCCCATAAATTCTATTTCCTCTTTAATCATTTCAGCCATACGTTTAGACATATTAGAGTATATTTTATTTTTAACTTCTTCTGATGCCGGTCCTTTTAGTGCAATTGCCAGCTGGCTATTTTCAACTTCTCTAAGAAACCTTTGAATTGCACGTGGATCCAGTGTAATAATATCTTCAAATACAAACATTCTCTTCTTGATTTCTTCTGCTAAATTTGTATCTTCAATTTCTAGAGTTTCCATTATATTCTTTTCAGTTCCTCTGTCCACATTATTTAATATATCTACTATTGACTGCACACCACCTGCAGCTGTAAAGTCTTCTGTAACAAGGGCAGATAATTTCTTTTCTAATACCCTTTCAACTTCTTTTATAACTTCTGGAGATGTCCTGTCCATTGTTGCAATTCTTCTTGTTACATCTGCTTGTTTTTCCTGTGGAAGTGCTGCAAGCACAACAGATGCCTGTTGTGGTCTTAAGTAAGCTAAAATTAAAGCTATTGTTTGAGGATGTTCGTTTTGAATAAAATTAAGAAGTTGTGAAGGATCTGCTTTCCTCACAAAATCAAAAGGTCTTACTTGGAGGGACACTGTAAGTTTATTTAGCACATCCAGCGCCTTTTGTGTTCCAAGAGCCTTTTCAAGTATTTCTTTTGCATAATTAATTCCTCCCTCAGCAATATATTCCTGAGCAAGGCAAATTTGATAAAATTCCTCCAAAACTTTTTCCTTTTGTTCTGGACTTACAGTTCTTATATTGGCTATTTCTAAAGTAAGCTGCTCTATTTCCTCTTCTTTAAGATATTTAAATATGTCTGCAGATTTTTCCGGTCCTAATGCAATAAGCAGCATAGCAGCTTTTTCCCGCCCTGTCAATTCTGTTTTTGCTCCTCTATGAGTCACTATGTACTACCCCCAAACTTTGTCTATAGTTGTTGTCCAATATAGTATTTCTAAATCATCTCCTTAACTAAAACCTTTAATCTTCTTATTTAACTTCTAGTTTGTAGCTAATAAGAATAATTCTAGAAACTATATGGATTTGAAATTTTTACAAAACTTTAATCATAATCATCAGCAAACCAATTTCTCAAAAGGTTTGCAACTGCATCTGGCTTCTCTTTAATGAATTTTTCAATCTGCTTTTTAACTTCTGAACTTTCTTGGAGGTTGATTTCTGGAAGCTCATCTTCAGATATTGCCAAATTCGGTCCATCTGCTGTAGCAAGTTCCGGTACAAACTCGGTATCTTCCTTTCTCCTAGGCATAACTGCAATCATTAACGCAATTATAAGCAATATCATCAATATAAAAAATCCATATGTATCAATAAACCTCTTTATCCTATCACCCCATGCTTCTACAACTACTTCTTCAGGAGCTAAGGGGTATTTGCTCACTGAAATTCTTGAAACTGGTATTCCAGTAGCATTACTTACATCTTCTCTAAGCTGTTCTATAAACTCAGAAGTAATATTGCTGTCATCGGGAACTCTTTGACCATACCACAGAGCTACAGTCATTGAAGATTTTTCAGGATTTAGTATTCCTATTGCTTTTTCTTGCTTTGTTAATGTTTCAGTAAAAGCTCTGTTTATTATTTCAGTTTTCTTTTCATATGAAGAATTTTCTCCCCCATCCATAGGGTATTCAGGTATCTCTCCTACCCCTGGGTTAGAATCCATACCTGGTGGAACATTGCCTCCGGCACCATTTTCTAAAGTCTCTTTAGTTATCTGACTGCTTACAATTGCTTCATCAATATCTGTAGGCTTTCCTATTTCATTTTTTGTTGTTGACACCTGATCAAAGTCTAAAACTGGATTGGCAACAACGCTTATAAAATCATAGTTGTTAGAACGCCCTGCATAAAGGTTTTTTATATTGCGTTCCATGTCTTCTTTTATCTTAGCAGTAAGTTTATATTGATTAGATGGAACATTAATTCCTTGCTCCATATCAGAATTTAAAATATTAAAATTGTTATCTACCACAGTTACATTTTTAGGTTCTAACCCTTCAATGGAAGATGCTACAACCCGGATAATTCCATTTACCTGCTCAGGAGTAATTTCCCCCTTTGGTGTAATTCTTACATATGCTGTTGCTTCATTGCTTGAGCTTCCTGAAAAAAACATAGAATCTTCAGGTAAAGCTAAATCCACATCTGCATCTTTTACATTGTCAAACATTTTAAGTTTAGCAATGAGGCTACTTCTTTTGAAATTTTGCCACAACTGCTTTTTATCACTTTCAGTAGAACTTATACTAAGTAAATTCCAGGCATCCTCAAAGGTCATCCCTGTAGAAGTTAATCCAGAAGAAGCAATTGCAAATTCTGCTTTGTTTTTATCCTTTGAATCCACTAGTATTCTACCTCTGTCCCCATGTTTATACTTTATATTTTTTTCTTCTAAAATTCCTTCTATTTCTTTTGCATCACTATAATCCTCAATCACCATAAGGGGAACATAAGTTGTTCTGGTAAGCATAATTATACCTATTGTAAAAACAACCAGAAGAACACCAGAGGTTATTAAAATTCTATTTCTTTGAGACTTGTCAAGTTTTTTCCATAGTTCGTTTATCTGATTTTGTAGCTTAGACAGAGATTCTGGCATGAATACACCACCTTTTAACGGTTACTCATCGTTGGTAAACTTAATGTTAAATCTGCATTCTCATTATTTCATTATATGCATCAAGAATTTTATTCCTTATCTGCATTGTAAACTGAAGAGCTATATCTGATTTTTCTGCTGCAATCATAACCTGGTGAATGTTGTCAGTTCTTCCTGCAGCAAAGTCCTCAGTTAATATTTGAGACTCTTTTTCAAGGTTGCTGACTTTTTTAAGGGCATTACTCAAATACTCACCAAAATTTCCTATTATATTTTCATTGGATTTATTTCTAATAAGACTTGTACCTGAAACAGACCCAAATTCCCTTCCTACAGAATTAACAATTCTTATATCCACTTCTCTTCCTCCTTAAAGCTATGTAATAGATGTTGCAAAACCTGTTATCTTCCAATTTCTAAAGCTTTTACTGCCATATTTTTAGAAGTGTTTATTGCAGTTACATTTGCCTCATATGCCCTTGTAGCTGATATCATATTTACCATTTCAGTAATAACATCAACATTTGGCATCATTACATATCCATTTTCATCAGCTTCTGGATGACCTGGATCATACATCCTCTTAAAAGGTGTCATATCCTCTACAATACGTGAAACTCTCACACCTTTACCAGCTGGATTTGCAGCATCTAAATACTCAGCAAAAGGAGAACCTTTAGATTTTTCTTCAAATATAACAGTTCTTCTCCTGTAAGGTTCACCATTTTCAGTTCTTGTAGTATTAACATTAGCAATGTTTTGGGAAATTGTATCCATTCTAAGTCTTTGAGCTGTGAGTCCTGACGCCGCTATATCAAGAGATCTAAAATAACCCATTTATTATCTTCTCCCTTCGTTTATTACAGACTTTATCCTGCGAAAATCAGAGCTTATTCTTTGAATTAATGTATCGTACTTAATTGAGTTTTTTGCAAGTTGTACCATTTCACTTTCTATATCCACATTATTACCGTCAAGCCTCATATCAAAATTACTTTTGTCTTCCCTAAGACTTACTTCAATATCGTCAAAATTTCTTACACCAATAGAGATATGCCTATGGTCTGTTTTTGTCCCCCTTATACTGTTTTTTCCCAAAGCATCATTAAGATACTCTTCAAAAACCACTGTTTTCCTATTATAGTTAGGGGTATCAGCATTAGATATGTTTTGAGAGATAGCCTCGTTCCTAAACAGTGCTGCATCTAGTGTTTTTTCTAGTGGCTTAGTTCGATACAATATTCTATCAAGCACCTAAGAACACCTCCTTAGTAGATATCCTAAAGGAAATTGCATAAAATTTGTTTTATATTTAGATATAAAGCTAATACTATATAAAATACTTTGAAATATTTAGTTTTTTTAAAAGAATTTACAAAATTATAATGTGACTTAAGAACGCACTTATACTGAAAAAAACTTAAGAATAGCTAAAAAATAACCTCCAGCTTATAACACTGCAATTTATTTTTTAGCCATCCTAAACCCATAATTTTAGACTTTCTCAACAGTTAAATGAAAATTTTTAAATTAATAATAAGGTAATCATCCATAACGGACAATAACCTTATAATGATATTATCACAATTTTTTTTAAATTTCAACAGTAAAATTTAAAAAAATTTCAACATCCTAAGAAAGCTAATTATAAAGTCAGGCATAAAAGCTTTATAATGCCTTTAAATCTGGCATAAAACCTAAAACTTATTCCAAATGCATTTTTAATATATTTGAAATATCTTTAAGGGCTCTCATTGAAATTTCATAATTTCGTTTTCGTTTGTCTTTTATTCTCACATGGAGACTATCCATTAAACCAAAGTTTACATTCATAGGCTGAAAATTCTGTATATTTTTATCTGATATATAATGACTAAGCCCACCTATTGCTGTAGTTGTTGGAAATATAACATTGTCCTTTTTTAGTATATCCATAGAAACATTTATTCCCGCCACCAAACCAGAGGATGCAGATTCAACATACCCTTCCACACCTGTAATCTGACCTGCAAAATATATATTGGGCTTATTTTTTAATCTATAAACAGAATCTAAAAGTTTAGGTGAATTTATGAAAGTATTTCTATGCATAACTCCGTATCTTACAAATTCAGCATTTTCAAGACCAGGTATCATGCTAAACACTCTTTTTTGTTCCGACCATTTTAATTGGGTCTGAAATCCTACCATATTATAAAGAGTCCCTGAAGTATTATCCTGCCTTAATTGAACAACAGCATATGCTTCTTTGCCTGTAGATGGATTAACTAATCCTACAGGCTTTAATGGACCAAATCTTAATGTGTCAACTCCTCTTTTTGCCATTCTTTCTACAGGCATGCATCCTTCAAAAACCATATCTTTTTCAAACTCTTTGACATCAGCTACTTGAGCATTTACCAGCTGATTCCAAAAAATATCATATTCTTCTTTTGTCATAGGACAATTTATATAATCCGCTGTACCTTTATCATATCTTGCTGCCTTAAAAGCCCTATTCATATCAATGGAATCAAATGTAACAATTGGTGCAGCTGCATCAAGATAATAAAGATAATTATCACCAATTAAGTTTTCAATGGCTTTTACAAGAGTTTTTGAAGTTAAAGGACCAGAAGCTATTATGGTTGTCCCTTCTTTTGGTATATCCTTTATTTCTTCATTTATCACTTGGATATTTTGGTTGTTTTTAATATACTCTGTCACCAACTTTGAAAATTCTTCCCTATCCACAGCCAGAGCTCCGCCTGCTGGAATTTTTGTCTTATCTGCACATTTCATTATTAAAGAATCCAGCACTCTCATTTCTTCTTTTAAAAGCCCCACAGCATTTTCCAGCTGGTCTGAACGAAGAGAATTACTGCAAACAAGCTCTGCAAAAGTATCTAAATTGTGAGCTGGCGAAAATACAATTGGCTTCATCTCATATAGTTTTACCTTTATTCCTCTTTTAGCAATTTGCCAGGCAGCTTCGCATCCAGCAAGTCCTGCTCCTATTACATTTACATAATCAGTCATATTTATAATCCCTACTTTTTTTTCTTTTCATCTTCCCCAACTTTGGTAAAATCACACTGCTCATTACTGCATTTAAACTGTGCCTTTTTTCCTGAATACTTTTTAGTTAAAAAATTACCACACTTAGGACATTTCTCACCAGAAGGCTTTTCCCATGTCATAAAATCACATTTGGGGTTGTTTTCGCATCCTAAATATTTTCTGCCTTTTTTTGTTTTTTTAATATATACTTTACCTTTACATTTAGGACAAGTTACCCCTGCATCTTCTAAAATAGGCTTTGCATTCCTGCATTCAGGAAAACCTGGACAGGCGAGAAATTTTCCATACCTTCCTAATTTTATAACCATATTTCTTCCACATTTTTCACAAATCTCATCTGTAACTTCATCTGGAACTTCAATGTTCCCAATTTTTTCTTCCGCCTCCTTTAGTACAGGAACAAACTGGTCATAAAAATTTTTAATAATATCTACCCATTCTTTGTCTCCTTCTTCTATATCATCTAGCTTTTTCTCCATTTCAACTGTAAACTCTATATCAACAATATCAGTAAAGTATGTTTTCATTATATCATTTACTATTTTCCCCAACTCTGTAGGCAACAGCACTTTAGATTCTTTTACCACATATCCTCTAGATTGAATTGTTGAAATTATAGGCGCATAGGTACTAGGTCTTCCAATGCCCCTTTCCTCCAAAGCTTTTACCAGTGTTGCTTCGGTATATCTTGGAGGTGGTTGGGTAAAATGCTGTTTAGGAATAATATTCTTTTTTTCTAAAACTTCACCTTCTGAAAGTTCAGGCAATGCAGAATTTTCTTCTTCCTCTTCATTATCCTGGCTTTCTTGATATAGCACAAGAAAACCTTTAAATTTAATAGTTGAACCGCTTCCTTTAAATACATATCCTCCTGCATTAATATCAACGCTTACAGTATCATAGATAGCAGAAGCCATCTGACTTGCAACAAATCTTTCCCATATAAGTTTATAAAGTCTGTACTGTTCTCTTGATAAAGAGTCCTTTATGTCATCTGGTTGGATATTGACATCTGTAGGTCTTATACACTCATGAGCATCCTGAGATTTTGACTTGCTTTTATATACTCTTCTTCCCTCTGGCAAATATTTCTTACCATATTTCTCCTCTATATAACTCTTTGTTTGCACCAATGCCTCATTTGATATTCTTGTAGAATCTGTACGGATATAAGTAATAAGTCCTGTGGTACCAATACCTTTAATGTCAATTCCTTCATATAATTGCTGAGCTACAATCATAGTCTTTTTGGTGGTAAAACCAAGTTTTCTGGATGCATCTTGCTGCATTGTACTTGTTATAAATGGTGCTACAGGCAGTTTTTTCTTTTCTGCCTTTTTAATTTTTCCCACCACAAACTTTTCATTTTTTATTTCATTTAATATTTTATTTACTTCTTCTTCACTTTTTAATTCAATTTTTTTCTTATCACTTCCATAAAACTTTGCATTAAAGTGTGTTTTTGCCTTTTCTTTTTTAAGCTCAGCTGTTATGCTCCAATACTCATCTGGTATAAAATTGTCTATTTCTTCTTCTCTATCACAAATAAGCCTTGTTGCTACCGATTGGACCCTTCCCGCACTTAAGCCCTTTTTAACTTTTCTCCACAAAAGAGGACTAATTTTATATCCCACTATTCTATCTAAAATTCTCCTGGCTTGCTGAGCATTAACTAAGGACATGTCTATTTCCCTAGGAGATTTTATTGCATTTTTAACTGCATTTTTTGTTATTTCATTAAAAGTTATTCTACATTTTTCTGTATCATCTAATTTAAGCAAATATGCCAAATGCCAGGAAATTGCTTCTCCTTCTCTGTCAGGGTCAGTGGCAAGATATATCTTTTTTGCATTTTTTGCTTCTTTTTTTAGTTTTGCAATCACTTCTCCCTTTCCTCTTATAGTAATGTACTTAGGCTGGAAATGATTTTCTATATCAATCCCTATTTGACTTTTAGGAAGATCTCTCACATGTCCTACAGAAGCAACTATTTTATAGCCCTTCCCTAAAAATTTTCCAATGGTATTTGCCTTTGCAGGTGATTCCACAATAACTAATTTATCAGCCATCTTTTTCCTCCAGTTAAAATTATATCCGATAACAATATATTATTATAATATTATATATTGTCATTACTCAAGTAAATATTAATGTTTTAATTTGTATATCTTTCCAGGAAGCTGTTCCACTATCCCTTTTAACTCTAACATAATTAATATAGAACTGACAAGTTGCACACTAAAACCTGTCTTTTTAGATATTAAATCTATATTAGAAGGCTCAAATTTAAGACAGGATGCAACTGTCCTTTCTTCGTGATCAAGTCCTTTAAAAAAACTTTCATCTAAAATATTTTTTTCAAAGAATTTTTCCATGTTTTCATCACTAAAACTTATATTTATTTCTTCTAAGATATCCTCTATACTTGTTACTATTTTTGCCCCTTCTTTAATTAGTTTATTAGTCCCGGCACTTTTTAAACTGCACACATTTCCAGGAAGTGCAAACACTTCCCTTCCCTGTTCTAGGGCAAAGTCAGCAGTAATAAGAGACCCGCTGCGTTCTCCTGCTTCAATTACAATCACTCCAAGGGATATACCACTTATTATTCTGTTGCGTGCAGGAAAATTATTTGCTAATGGAGCTGTCCCAGGTAAATACTCTGATACACAAGCACCATTTTCTATTATAGACTCCATAAGTTTTTTATTCTCGTAAGGATATACTATATCAAGGCCGCATCCTAATACAGCTATAGTCCTTCCTCCAGCATCAACAACACCTTTATGGGCATATGAATCCACTCCGCGAGCCATACCACTTACAACAGTAATTCCATAATTGGATAATTCCTTTGAAATGGTCTGAGCCATACTTAAACCATATGAAGTTGCTTTTCGCGAGCCTACAACTGCCAAATATTTTTCATTTCTTTTAAAGCTTCCCTTAACATACAGTACAACAGGCGGATCATATATATTCTTAAGGTAGGATGGATATAGTTCGTCATTAATAGTTAAAATTTTTATATTGTTTTTATAAATGTTTTCTAAATGTTTTTTGACCTGCTTCCGTATTTGAACATTCATTAAATTATACACATCACTGCCAGTAAGAAAAGTCAGCTCTTTTAGTTCATTTTCTTTTGCTTTCCAGATATTATAAGGGCTTTTAAAATGTTCTAAAAGCTTTTTTGACTTAACCGCTCCAATACCGGGAATTGAACTAAGCCACACCCAATACTGTATATCATCCACCTTATAGCACTCCTTTTTTTAAAAAATAAATGAAACTTTTTTGTCCATTTACCAAAAATCAATTTATCATGTATTTATATCATAGTCAAGTATAAATATCATTATTTTCTATCTAAACTTCTGTATTGTATGGCTTCTAGTAAATGATTGGCTTTTATGTACTGTGACTCCTCCATATCAGCTATTGTGCGGGCTACTTTAAGTATTTTCCCATGAGCCCTTGCACTTAATCCCAATTTTTCAAAAGCGTTTTCTAATATGCTTTTACATTTATCGTCTAATTTGCAATACTTCTTAATCATTGAATGGGAAAGTTCTGCATTAGAATATATATTAAGACCTTTGTATCTTTCCTGCTGAATTTTTCTAGTTCTATTAACTCTCTTTCTGATATCCTGGGATTTTTCACTTTCTTCTTTGCTGTCAAGTTCCTTATAGCTTATGGAAGAAACCTCTATATGCAAATCTATTCTGTCTAGCAAAGGTCCCGAAATTTTCCCAAAATACTGCTGTATCTGTTTAGGTGTACAGGTACACTCCTTTGCAGGTTCGAGGAAATTACCACATTTACAAGGATTTGCCGCACATATTAAAGTACTTCTTGCAGGATATGTTAAAGTTGCATTAACTCTTGAGATTGTAACAACTCCATCTTCTAAAGGCTGTCTTAGCGCTTCTAGTACGTTTTTGTTAAACTCTGGCAATTCATCTAAAAACAAAACTCCATAGTGGGCAAGACTTATTTCTCCTGGCTTTGGAATTCTTCCCCCGCCTATGAGACTTGCAGTTGATATGGTATAATGAGGTGCTCTAAATGGTCTTTGGGTTATAAGAGGAGTCTTTTCTGGCAAAACCCCTGCAATACTGTGAATTTTCGTTACTTCCAAAGCTTCTTCAAAAGTCATAGAAGGAAGTATTGTAGGAAGCCTTCTGGCTATCATAGTTTTCCCACAGCCTGGACCTCCAACCATCAGACAATTATGTCCCCCTGAGGCTGCTACTTCAAGTGCTCTCTTTACAGCTTGCTGTCCTTTTACATCAGAAAAATCAACATCATAAGAGATATTGTATTTAAAAATATTTTCTTTATCTGCAATATATTTTTCTATTCTTTCAATTCCATTTAAATGATTTACAACATCTTTAATGCTTTTTGCAGGGTAGATATTTATACCTGATACAACCGCAGCTTCATCTGCATTTTCTACAGGCAAAAATATATTTTCAATTGCATTTTCCTTAGCACTTATAGTCATAGGAAGTATTCCCCTAACAGGCTTAATTCCACCATCTAAAGATAATTCACCTAAAAAAACGCTATTTTCTATAATATCATCAACCTTTAATTGTCCAGTTGCTGCTAATATCCCTAATGCTATGGGAAGGTCAAAGGCAGAACCTTCTTTCTTTTTATCAGCTGGCGCTAAATTTACCGTTATTCTATTTATGTGAAATTTAAATCCAGCATTTTTAATGGCTGCCCTCACCCGTTCTTTTGACTCTTTGACAGCAGTATCACCTAAACCAACCATATCAAAAGATGGTAGTCCATTTGATATGTCTGTTTCAACCAAAACAACATAACCATCTATACCCATTAACCCTAGACTTTTAATTTTAGAAAGCATACTTCACCTCATAAGACTAGATTTTTGAATAGCTGTTTTACTAAAAAACATTGGTTAGAATAATTATATGAATATGCCTGTTTTGATAAACAACCTTCTTTAATATATTATATCACAAATTATAACAATAGTTATATTTTTTTATACAAAAAGCGAGGGGAAAACATTTACGCTTCCCCTCGCTTTTTGTATAAAATTTATGTACCTATTTTTTAATTATTACTTCACCTGGTGAAAGTGAAAATCCTATTGAGTTAAAATCATAATCTTCAAAATTGCCTGAATCTAAAGTAAGTTTAACAGTTCCATCTGATGCATTTTCCTTAACTTTAGCTTCTATAGTTATAAATGTTCCGTCTTTAGATATCATTCCTTTACGTTGTTGTTCTGTCTCAATATATAAAACAGTAATTGCACCCTTTTCATTCATTATGTTGGTTTGTATGTCGGTTTCAGGAGAATTCATTATCTCTCCCCCCACTATATCTAAAACTTCAAGTTTATCCTCATCAAATAAAATCTTTAAAAATCCACTATTTATTCCTTCTGAAGGAACATTAGAAAAATTCACAGGAATTTTTATTGTTTCTCCAGGTTTAGCTTCAATTGCATCAATTTTTATATTGATGTCTTCATATACAACTTTTTGAGGTTTTTCTTCCCCTGAATTATCGCTGACTCCCATATCCACAAGTACTTTTCTTGCATCTCCGTCCCAATAAATATCAACATCTAAAGCTTCCGCCATTGCCCTAAGGGGTAAGTATGTCCTTCCTTCAATAACCACTGGAGGAGGGTCAGATTGAAAAACTTCACCACGTACAAAAACTTGAAAATTAGGACTTACTGCAGTCCATTGAGCTGACGCAACAAAAACGCCTGTAGTTAAGACTACACCTGCAATTAAACCTAACATAATTTTTTTCATTGTTATGCACCTCGTTATAATATTTTTATGATTATTGCACCATAATAAATATTATACCATAACAGAAAGGCCTTGTCAGTAAAAAAATAAATTTGACTTTTTTTGTTACTTCTCACTTAACAATTTATTTAGTTCTTCCATAAATGTATTTATATCTTTAAATTGCCTGTAAACAGAGGCAAACCTTACATAAGCTACTTCATCAAGTCTTTTAAGTTTTGTCATTACCATTTCTCCAATATCTTTTGAAGTAACTTCCCTTTGAAGAGAATTGTAAAATTGACTTTCTATACTATCCACTAATTTTTCTAAATCATTAACAGAAACAGGTCTTTTTTCACAAGCTCTTAAAAGTCCTGTCATAATTTTTTCCCTATTAAAAACCTGCCTTGTTTTATCTTTTTTAATGACCATAAGTGGCAAACTTTCTACTTTTTCATAGGTTGTAAACCTTTTTTGGCATTCTAAACATTCTCTTCTTCTTCTTATGGCAGTGTTTTCTTCAGTTGGCCTTGAATCAATTACTTTGTCTTCAGCAAACCCACAATATGGACATTTCATAGCAATCCTCCAAAATACAGTTTTAAAATATAAAGTATAACTTCAAAGTTCATTATACTACATGCCTTACAAATCCGCAATAATAAGGAATTTTAAATCAGTCTTTCATCTATTTCTACTAAAATTATATCTTCCCCTATTTTTTTAATTCTTTCCCAGGGTATAACGTACTCACTGTCTTTTCCTAAAATTCCAAATAATCTGTTTCCCCCAGGAATCACAATAGACTCTAACTTTCCACTATTTAAATTAATTTCTACATCACATACAAACCCCAACCTTTTACCATCATTAATATTTATTACTTCTTTTTGTCTAAAATCCGATGTCCTATTCATAATATAACACCTCACAAAAATACACACTAACCCATTTTTACAAATAACCTTACCGTTAATTTACTTCTATAATAAATTATATATATTTTCTCATATGCATTAGAGCAGTCTTTTCTAAGCGTGAAACCTGGGCCTGAGAAATCCCAATCTCTTCTGCCACCTCCATTTGTGTTCTTCCATCAAAAAATCTTAAATTTAATATCAGCTTTTCCCTGTCATTTAACTTCCTTAATGCTTCATTTAATGCAATTCCTTCAAGCCAGTTTTCATCATGGTTTTTTTCATCCTTAACCTGATCCATAACGTATATAGCATCTCCACCGTCATGGTATACCGATTCAAATAAGGAAATAGGATCTTGTATTGCATCAAGGGCAAATACAATGTCTTCTTTTGGTATTTCAAGTTCTTTTGCAATTTCTTCTATTGTAGGTTCCTTTGAGTTCTTGTTTGTAAGTCTTTCTTTTGCCTGTAATGCCTTATATGCAATGTCCCTTAGCGATCTGCTTACGCGGATTGAATTGTTGTCTCTTAGGTATCTTCTTATTTCACCTATTATCATAGGAACTGCATATGTGGAAAATTTCACATTTTGGGAAACATCAAAATTATCTATAGCTTTGATTAAACCTATACATCCCACCTGAAAAAGATCATCAACATATTCTCCTCTATTGTTAAATCTTTGAATAACACTTAGTACAAGTCTCAAATTCCCCCGGATAAATTCCTCTCTTGCCGTGGCATCTCCTTTATGCATTCTTTCAAAGAGAACCTTTTTTTCATCATTTGACAGAACTGGCAGTTTAGATGTATTTACTCCGCATATTTCAACTTTATTGATTAGCATAAATAACCTCCCGGCAAATATAATTAAGTCAGTATCATTATTACCATAGAGGCTATTTTTATACTGTAAAAAAAGGCATAAAATTTCACCTAAACACCTTGACAAACCTTGTACCAATTGCAATTACTAGACTAAAAAACAGATGGTATATTCTTGTAATCTTTTAGTAAAATTTAGAAATTTTCACGCCCTTCCTGATAAAATATTCTCTTAATATAAATTTAAAATTAAATCATTCTGCTTATTTCTTTTTTTAACCTGCTTATAATCTTTTTTTCAAGCCTTGATATATATGATTGGGATATTCCCAACATATCCGCAACTTCCTTTTGAGTTTTTTCTACACCATCATTAGTAAGCCCAAACCTAAGTTCTACTATTTTCTTTTCTCTAATGGATAATTTTTTCATTGCAATTTCCAACAATTCTTTATCAACTTCATCTTCAATGGTTCTATGAATTAAATCATTTTCAGTGCCTAATATGTCAGATAAAAGCAGTTCATTTCCATCCCAGTCAATATTTAAAGGCTCATCTATTGATACTTCTGTTTTCATTTTATTATTTCTTCTTAAATACATTAATATTTCATTTTCAATACAACGGGATGCATATGTAGCTAATTTTATATTTTTAGCTGGATTAAAAGTATTTATAGCTTTTATTAAACCAATAGTCCCAATGGATATTAAATCTTCTACTCCCACACCTGTATTTTCAAATTTTCTCGCTATATATACAACCAATCTCAAATTTCTCTCAATTAAAATTGACTTAACACCATAATCACTTTTTCCAAGCTTATTTAAAAGATAGTTTTCTTCATCATTACTAAGAGGAGGTGGTAGTGCTTCGCTTCCTCCTATATAGTAAACTGGCGACTTTTTATGTAATTTGAACTTTTCCAAAAAATTTATGTACTTTATCATTGCAAAAAGTTTTACTTTTTTCAAAATATACATTACTAAGCTTCCCCTTTCATAAATAGTATAAATATTAGTGTAAATACTTTAAAACTACATATAATACATGGTGCTGTGGTTTTAAACCAGTTCCGGGCTTAAAAGTGCATTGTAATTATTGTTGTTTGATAAAGTTCTGTTGTAAATTCCTATAATAACATCGGATACCCCCTTTTTGTCAGTATTCTCCCCAATCTCAATATAGTCAGGTTTAAAACCTATAAGCATTCCATTTTCTTTACCAAGAGATGTAAATGGTATAAGCCTGAACCGTGAAAACCATTTTGAATCTGAAATTATTTTTGTAGCACGTACTAAATCCTCTTCTTTTGACTCTTCAAATATATTTTGAATGTCAGAAGGTAATATATTTTTTATTGCATTAAACTCAACTACCACAACAGGAGCATTTGTTAGTGGGTCATGCAGAGAATTTCCTGTATCTACCAAAGCAAACAAATCAATCATTCCATTTTCAAATACAACTTTTAAAGGAATACATAAATTATCTCTTATTAATCGTTCTTGTATTAAATCCCAAAATATTTTTACTATTATGAAAACTGTTACCGCCGAAAAAAATAACATAGACCATTTTGAATCATCAAAAATATAAAATATACCGTTTTGAACTAAGCCGTCTGTATTATTAAAGTATAAAAATGCAAAGGCAGCACCTGCAAATATAAAAGTTGATATGTAAAATATAGCCAAAATTCTCATAAAACTTTTAAATTTAGGAGGATAGAAGGTTACTGCAACAATAAAAAATGAAAGAATTATTTTTGCTGCTGTAGTATAATATATTTTAATCTCTGGAAACAAAAGCAAAAACACAACATAAGATGCCCCCACTAAAGAACCTAACAATAAACGCAAATTAGATATTTTTGTTTTAGATAGTTTAGAAGTCATTAATAATATTAAATAATTCATAACAATATTTTGAAGTATAAGTACATCAATGTATATTTCCATTTTAACCCTCCTCACAACAAGCAATATAATAAAGCTTATCTTTTTTAAAATGGCTTTATCTTTATCTAAATATGAATATCTATATTTATGTCTATAAAGTCTATGCCCTAATAAGTTATATGCAAAAGCATGTTTATTTATTATTAATTATACATTTAAAATTATATTTATTTTGTCAAAGCTAGTTGTAGAAAAAAAAGCAAATTTCTCTAAAAATTCCGAATAGGCATAATTAAAATTTAGATAAAAATAAAGACACATGAAAATACACCTTTGTACTTTCATGTGTCTTAAAATTACTTTAATCTATTTTAAATTATTATTTGAATCTATTTCTCCTTAAGAATGTAGGGATTTCCAATTCATCTGTCTCTACCTGACTTGGTTCTGGCTCTTCTTTATTAACAGCATTGTATAATTTTTCCTTTTCAGTTGTTGCAGAATTTTCAGGTTTTTTTAATGCAGGTACTTTTTCAAATCCCGTTGCAATTACAGTAATCAATATCTCATCTTTAAGGTTCTCATCAATAACAGCACCAAAAATAATATTTGCATCTGGGTCTGCAGATTTTTGTACTAATTCAGCAGCAGTATTAACTTCAAATAAACCTAAATCCGCTCCTCCTGTAATGTTCAACAGAACCCCTCTGGCACCTTCAATGGAAGTTTCTAAAAGAGGACTTTGAATAGCCTGCTTTGCAGCCTCTTCTGCTCTGCTGTCCCCTGATGCTCTTCCTATACCCATATGTGCAAGTCCTGTATCCAACATAATGGTCTTAACATCTGCAAAGTCCAAATTTACCAATCCTGGTACAGCAATTAAATCAGATATACCTTGAACACCTTGTCTTAACACATCGTCAGCAATTTTAAATGCTTCCACAATGGATGTTTTCTTTTCAGCAATCTGCAAAAGCCTGTCATTTGGTATGGTAACTAATGTATCAACAGAATTTCTTAATGCTTCAACTCCTCTTTCTGCTTGTTGCATTCTCTTTCTGCCTTCAAACATAAAAGGCTTGGTCACCACTCCTACAGTAAGAATTCCCATTTCTTTTGCAACTTGAGCAACCACTGGAGCAGCTCCTGTTCCAGTACCTCCGCCCATTCCTGCTGTCACAAAAACCATATCTGCACCTTTTACTGCCTGTGCAATCTCATCCCTGCTTTCATTAGCAGCCTTTTCACCAATCTCAGGATTAGCTCCTGCTCCAAGTCCTTTTGTAAGTTTTTCTCCAATTTGGATTTTTGTATTTGCCTTAGATAAAAACAAAGCTTGTTTATCAGTATTTACAGATATAAATTCAACTCCACGAAGCCCAGCTGTAATCATCCTGTTAACTGCATTATTTCCACCGCCACCTACACCTATAACTCTTATTTGTGCAAATTGCTCCATATCAACATCAAATTCCAGCAACTTAAGTCCCCCTTCTTCTCATTTGTAATCGCACTACCCATCCATACTATTTTATACAAAATTTTAAGTTATTATTTTTCGCATATAATGTCACTTGCATACACTCTCTCAATTTAAATAATATATTATTATTAAGTGTAGCGCAAGATTGTATTTTAAATTTCAATGCACTTTTTTACACTTTTATTACATTAAGGCTACTTCAAAAACAAAACCCTATCATTATAACTATTGATTGCACATTTATGGATTATTCAAACAAATAATCTAAACTTTTAACCTATATCGGCTTATTTTCTTTTTACATTACAATATTTTATTAATAAATTTATTATAATCTAAAAATAACAATAAGTATATTGGAAAAAACAGTCCTAATGTTAAAACAGTCCAGTGAAAAACTTGTAAATCTTTTCTAAAATTCCAAATTTTCTTTTTGATTTTTCTGGTATTTTATTTTTATTCTCACTTTCTTTTTTACTAAGTTTCATTCTCTTAGCCGCATATTTTATTATACCAACACAAGTGAGAAATTCAGGTTTTGAAATGCTGGTCACTTTATGTGTCGCCACTTTCACAGGGAAACCAAAAACTTCATATGCCAGCTGCATATTGCCATCAACATATGAAATACCTCCACCTGCTAAAACAACAGTTCCATCAAAACCATTTAACATCCCGTTTTTATCCAA
The DNA here is from genome assembly GCA_012517995.1 of Clostridium sp. GTDB lineage: Bacteria > Bacillota > Clostridia > Acetivibrionales > Acetivibrionaceae > Herbivorax. Next base: position 6,120 of record JAAYTS010000076.1, on the reverse strand, counting down.
CAATTCTTTGCATAAATAAAAAATTTCATGAACCCTTGCTTCAATTATTTCTATAACTTGAGAAACTTTTATTTCTCTTTTTTTATTTTCATTTATATCATTTATAGTAATTTCATAATCATTTTTAATTAAGGAAGTAAGAGCTAATTCATACTCCCTTTTTAGTTTTTCAGCTTCGTCTAAAGATATTCTAAGACCAATTGATATGTCATTTGTTATATGCGCTCCTCCAACAGGTATAGAATCATTAAAAACTACTTTTTCATTTTTATAGACTGAAACATTTGTTATGCTTCCTCCTACATCAATTAAAATAACTCCCATTTCCTTTTCCTGTGAAGTTAAGGATAATTCACTTATAGCCAAAGCTTCAACAATAATACCATCCACTTCTACATTAGCTTTTTGCATACTTTTTACTATGTTTTGAACAGAAGTAATTTTGCCAGCTATAATATCAGCTTCAACTTCAAGCTTAACCCCTGTCATACCTAGTGGGTCAACAATTTCATCACAACCGTCAACAATATATTGGGTAGGAACAACATCTATAATCTGACGGTCTTGAGGAAAACTCACCTTCTCTACACCGGATAAAACTCTTAAAATATCTTTTTTTGTAATTTCATGCTCAGCATTTGAAGTTTCAATTGAGGCTCTGTTAGAAATTATACTAACTTGATTACCCATTATATTTACATATGCAGAATTAATCTCAATATTTTTAATAGCTTTAATCTCTGCAATACAACTACTTATTATACTAGAGGCTTCATCAATGTCAACAATTACTCCTTTTTTTACACAGTTAGAAGGTTTCATTGACTTAGCTAAAACTTCAATATTCCCAAACTTGTCCACTTTAGCTACTACAGCACATACCTTTGATGTACCAATATCAATAGCACATATTATATCATCCACTTTATGTAGGCCTCCTAAACTATTTCATCTAATTTAAAAAGAATTTTAAAATTTTTAATCAATAACTCTACTATAAGATTATTTAAAAAATTTATAGCTAACATATTTAATTTACAAAATTCTATATTTATCATTTATTTTAATTATATCTAATTTAAAATATTTTATCACTTAATATTATAGTACTACAAAAAATATTATGCATTTATATTATACATTTTCACTTTCTATATTATCTTTTTTTCTGTCTTTATTCAATAGAAATCTTCGAATTCCAGCAAAATTCAAAAATAATCTATTTCCAAAAGCAAAAACTGCCGCTAAATATAATTGTATACCCAATTTATCTCCCATGTAAGCTAAGCCTGCTGCAAGCAAAGCATTTCCAAAAAAGCCTGAAAGAAATATTTTCATTTTAAATGTTCCCTTAAGACTTGAATATACTCCTCCAAAAACTGAATCTAATGCAGCAAGTATGGCTATAGCCACATAACTTGAATATTTAGGAGGAATGTCAAAAGGAATAAAAATCCCCAATATAATCCCAATTATTAATCCTAGCAGTGGAATCATTATTTTTCCTCTTTTCCATTGTATTTTTTTAGTTTATTGTAATAACTAAATTTACTCTTAGTCTATTCAGGTATAAAAGTAGGATTCTTCCCTGTTGTTAAATCTAAATATCCCTTTTCATTTTCATCAATATTATTAAAAAATATTTCTTGTAAAATCATAATTTTATATTCATCTAATTGATTATATGCACCTAAATTAACTTTTACTCTCTTATCCAGAAAAATCAAAACATTGTCTAAATCTGAAACATCAACTTTAGATATACACTGATCTAAATTATTAATATAGCTTTTATTGTTGCCTTTTTTTTGTGTAAAATCTATTACATTAAAAATTTTGTTAAAAGCATTTATGCCTTTTATATTGTTTCCACTAATCATTTTACCCAAGCTATATCCATTTACATCCAAGCCTTCGATAATGGGTAGGTTTTCCCAATGTTTTTCATCTCCTGCATCGACAACAAATCCTTCATTATCAATTATAAGACTTGTGTTAATATAGGGCACTACAGCAACTGGCTCTCTTTCAGTAATTGTTATCTTCACCTTCCCGGGGTAAACCATCCGCACAACAATATCTTTTACATAAGAGCATCTTTCTAATATATTTTCCTCCGAGTTTGTTGACCTAAATGTCAACATACCTTTAATATCAGCATTGTAAGCCAGCTCTCTAAACCAATTGGCACCAAGCACTATCCTTGATGCATTAATTACTTCAATGTTATTATAATGCTTATTGCCATAAACTTCAATGCTATTTATATAAAATAATGGTGATAGTGCAATGCCAACCAATAACACAGCTAAAAATACAATACTAAAAAGTCTTTTAATAATTTTTTTATTCTTTTGTTTCTTTCTTTTTTTCTTAACTACACTTTCTCTTTTTTTCATTTGTATTCCCTCAATCTTTTCTTTCTATCAAAGCACCTACATTAGAAAGCTTTAACTCAATATCTTCATACCCTCTGTCTATATGCTTTATACCACTTATAACTGTTGTTCCTTCAGCTGCAAGAGCAGCTAAAACCAACGCAGCTCCTCCTCTTAAATCCCTGGCACAAACATTTGCTCCAGTAAGCTTTTCTACCCCTCTTATTACAGCAAGGCGACCTTCTAATTTAATATCCGCTCCCATTCTAAGAAGTTCTTCAACATGTTTATATCTGTTGTCAAAAATAGTTTCTACAATAATGCTGGTTCCCTTAGCAATTGATAAAAATGACACAAATTGCGACTGCATATCTGTAGGAAAACCTGGATAGGGCAAAGTTCTTATTACATCTATAGACCTTGGTCTTGCTGGTCCATAAATATGTAATGAATCCCCTCTAAGGTCAATACAACAACCTGCTTCTCTTAAATAGGATACAATAGATGTTATATGCTCTGCTACAACGTTTTTTAAAGTAAGATCCCCTCCTGTAATTCCTGCTGCTATCAAATATGTACCTGCAACAATTCTATCAGGTATCACATTATGCTCTACATTATTAAGTTTTTTTGTACTTCCAGTTATTCTAATTACACTTGTTCCTGCTCCTGAAACTTTAACTCCCATTTTAATCAAAAAATTTTGAAGGTCAACTATTTCAGGTTCTTTTGCTGCCTGGCGTATTATCGTTTCACCTTCTGAAAATACAGCTGCAAGCATTATGTTTTCTGTTGCCCCCACACTAGGGAAATCTAACTGTATATCGCAGCTTTTCAATTTATCAACTTCACAGTACAAAAAACCATGATGCGCATCATGCACCTTAACACCCATTTGTCTCAAAGCTTTAATATGCATATCTATTGGTCTTGGACCTATTTCGCACCCACCTGTATAGGTAAGCTTATTGGCACAAACAACATATTTAAGATATCTATATCCTTTAATATCTATCTTAATATTTTATCACTTCATAAAATAGGTATCAAATATTTTTATAGGGGAAATACTTCCTTATAAAAATACTTCTTCACAATTAAACTGTTTATGTTATAATCTTTAAAGATAAAAATTTTACTAAAAGCAGGGATGTAAATGAATTTAAAACTTACTTTTACCATTATGGTTACTAAATTGTTAATTTTTTTATTAAGACTTTTAAAGCGTGGGGGCACTACTTTGCCTGGTAAAGTTGCACAAAAAATTTTCCCAGGCATAATTAAATATATTTCAAAAGATCTTAAAATCATAATGGTTACAGGAACAAATGGAAAAACTACTACAACACGTATTATTGGTCAAATACTGGAGAAAAATAATATAGACTATATTACAAATAAATCTGGTGCAAATCTTGTAAGTGGAATAATAACCACATTAATTGATTCTGTCAACTTTTCTGGAAAAAGCAAATATAAAACTGCACTAATTGAAGTTGATGAAGCAGCTTTTAATGTAATAACTAATGACATAAAACCAGATATTTTGGTGGTAACAAACTTTTTCAAAGATCAGTTAGACCGCTTTGGTGAGCTGCACACAACTTTAAACAACGTAAAATCAGGAATAGAAAAATCCCCTGAAGCTAAACTTATTTTAAATGCCGATGACTCCCTTTGTGCTTCGTTAGCTAAAGACCATAGGGGGCAAGTATTATATTATGGATTTGACGAAAAAGCATATGAAGGTACTGATAATCTTTTAGCTTCAGATGCTGTCTTTTGCATTTATTGCATGGGCAAATATGAATATAAAAACAGGGTTTATGGACATTTAGGAACATTTGAATGTACTTCCTGTGGTTATAGCCGTCCTACTTCTGATATAACCTGTTTAAAGGTTGATGAATTAAATAGTTCATATACACAAATAGAATTTTCAATAGGTGAAGAAAATTACAAGGCCAAAATTAATTTACCCGGTCTTTACAATGGATACAATGCACTTGCGGCAATATCCTGTGGACATATTCTAAACCTTCCGCCTGAAAGTTTCATATCTTCCCTTGAAACTTTTGAAAGTGGTTTTGGAAGAATGGAAACCATCAAAACTGATGGCAAAGCTATAAAATTAATTCTTGTAAAAAATCCTGCAGGATTTAATCAAGTGATAAATTTTCTTTTAACTGAACCTAAAAAAAATCAAATAGCCTTTTTAATAAATGATAAACCTGGTGATGGAATAGATGTTTCTTGGCTATGGGATGTAGATTTTGAAGAGTTTATAAAAATTCAAGAAAATATTTCTTCCTTTTACGCTTCTGGAAGCAGGGCAGAAGACATGGCACTAAGACTTAAATATGCAGGAATTTACAGTGATAAAATAGAAATTGTTAGAGATTATGAGGAACTAATTAATAAGGGGCTTTCAAATACTGAGAAAGGAAATAGCTTTTACATACTCCCCACTTATACAGCACTCTTAGATATAAGAGGTGTTTTAAAGAAAAAATTTGGGTTAAAGGAGTTTTGGAAATAATATGTATAATTTAAGTATCTGCCACTTATATCCTGATATTTTAAATCTCTATGGCGACCGTGGTAATGTAATGGCTTTAGAAAAACGTTGCTTTTGGAGAGGAATAGAAGTAAATATCTCAAATGTATCTTTAGGTGACTCATTTGACTGTCATGAATATGACATTATATTTTTAGGCGGAGGACAAAATTTTGAGCAAAAAATTGTTCTAGATGATTTAATAAATGAAAAGGGAAATGAAATTAAAAATGCAATAAATAATAATAAAGTATTTTTAGCAATTTGTGGTGGCTATCAAATGCTAGGAAAGTATTACATTACCCAGGACAAAAAAGAAATAGAGCTTTTAGGTGCATTAGATTTATGGACAATAGACGGAAAAGAAAGGCTAATGGGTAACTTGGTATTTGAATGTGATTTTTTAATAAATGAAAATTGTGATGGAAAAATAGTTGGTTTTGAAAATCACGCTGGAAAAACCTATCTTGGTAAAGATGTAAAACCTTTAGGGAAAGTCATAAAAGGATATGGAAACAATGGTGAGGATGGCTTTGAAGGAGCAATTTATAATAATGTATATTGTTCATATTCCCATGGAAGTCTGCTTCCTAAAAACCCTTCCCTTACAGACCATTTAATAAGTATTGCACTAAAACAAAAATATAAAGATTTTGTATCTCTTCAGGCTTTAAATGACGATTTTGAAATAAAAGCCCATAATTCAATGCTAAAAAAAATCATTTAAGTTTAAGGCAGGGCATATAATTTTATACCCTGCCTTAGATAAAATGCTTTTTTATTTTTACAAAATTTTTGCCATAGTTGATTCTATACATAATTCTATAGCTTCAAAATCCATATTTGGTATATAATAAGCTTCTATATCATCATGTATGCTCTTTGCTTTTCCAATATTTTTAATTGCCAATCCCAATAAAAAGTCAAAATTTTGCTTATTTTCTTCTAGCACCAATTCATTTATATGAAATTTATCAATATACTGGTCAAAATCAATACATTCTTCAAATTTAACATTTGCAAAGTGGTATTCATTTGACGTTGTAAATGAAATATTTAAATCTTTTATTATTAAATGTTCAAGCTTTAAAGGATTTAATGCACAATAAAAAGACTCTACATCAAATCCTCTCTCTATTGCTGCAGCTTTTATTTTTTTAAGAAAGATTTCAGTTCCCGTGCCAG
>JAAYTS010000009.1 GCA_012517995.1 Clostridium sp. | reverse complement strand
TAATATAAAATTATTACCCAAAAACTAACTGTATCAATTATATAAAATTTTGAAATATCTTTCAAGAAAAATTATGTAAAAGTTTTTTGATTTATAAAACTTTTTGAAATGATTTTTGCAAATTTCTACCTTTTCAACGGTGATTTTATATTCACCTGCTTTCTTCTACCATTGAAACATTTTTTCAAAGTTAAAAATGTCGGTATAAGATATTCGTTGGTATAAGATATTCTTTACGGGCAGTTAAAGTTGAAAAATTTCGCCTTCCTCCGCTTTTAAGAATTATACCTATCCCCACTGCCCACTCAAATTCCTCCGGTATTTCAGGATACTCACCTACAATATAATACTTACCGTTTTCTTTCACAAAAGTTAACTGGTCTGCCATCTTTAATAAAAACTCCTGAGACTTCTCTATCGTCATCCTTCCAAATTCATCAACATCTGTTGCAGGATTAAAGGCAATGCCGTCATAATACCTTACTTCTCCTTCTTCCGGAGTCGGAGTTGGCAAAGTTCCTCCCGTTGTTATATACACAGTCCTTATGGAAGCATTCCACTCAACATTTGCACCTAGTCCCTCACTTACAAACCTTACAGGTACAAATGTCCTGTCTTCCAATAAAAGCACAGTTGTGTCCATTGTCTTGCCGTTAACTGTATACTCTGATTTACCTACCACCAAAGTTATCTTGTTTTTTCCCTGCTCTATAGTGACCGTCTTTGTTTTGCCGTCCCATCCTACATCTGCTCCTAATGCCTCACTTACAAATCTTACAGGTACCTGTGTACGGCCATTTTCATCAATAAAAGGCTGGGCATCCGGAAAGTTTATCCTGCTGCCGTTTACCACCACACGAAGAGGTATTTTTTTCACTATTTAAGATATTTCTCAAAAACTCTCCGTGTTTATCTGATAGTTCCTACGTAAGTTTCTGTATAGTACCTTGTAGAGTAACCACTTCTAGTCTCATAACGTCCTTCGCCTGTTTCTGGATCTGTTATTACCCATTCTTAATATGTATATCTCCAACTAGTAGATCCATTTACCCTTTTTGTTGTATCTCCTGTAACTTTTACATTTACATTTATATTACTGTTTACCCAACCTTCCCTGTTCCCTGATATATTAGAAGAACTATTTGGAGTAAAGGTTATTTGTCCGGAGCCTCCTCCGCCATCATCACCTCCACCACCAGTAGAGGTTTCAATTACGTTTATATAGTGACTTATTTCGGGATCTCCTGTTCCAGGATATGTACCACCATTTGTATAATACACTTTCATATTATAAGTATTTTTTTGTCCTGGATATTCATCTCCTATGGCTCGTCCTTGCGTACTAAAATTTGGAGCATTTGCTGTAAATGTAAAACCAAAATTATCTTTCCATTCTACTTTACTTATGCCCTCTGTAGGTCCTACATATTTAAGTGTAGGGTTATATGTTCTTCTCCCATAATCAGTATCAGGTATTTCTACATTGTGGTTTGAATCTGTTTTGTTCTGGCCGTCTATATGTATTTCAAAATCTCCGTCAAAACCAGCATAATATTCCACATCAAAATTAAAATAGAACTCTATACCATTGCTCCACCACTTTTAAAAGCTCCGTCCCCTATTTGATAGTCTCTACCTTGAAATTCTACACCATTTGAAAAAATATAAGTTTTATCATCCTTTAAAAGTCCATCGGATCCACTAAGCCTTATTTCGTTTGGATTTTGTAATTTTCTAGGATCATCTAATCCATACTCTAATTCACCTATTGAAGCTCTAGGGTTTCTAGTATATACAGCAAACATGGCATTTCCATATCCTTCTTGGACAACAGGAAGAGAAGGAACTACTCCTTCATGTATAGAACCTGCCCAAAAATCTTTTCCTCGTTCAACATTAAATTGAGGTTGAAATTTTAAATAAATTTTCCTACTTGCTATATCTATTCTGTATTGAAATCTATCTTTTGCACCACTATAAACATAACGATTATTATTTGTTTCTCTTATTTTTACTTTCAAATTATCTTTACCGGAATTTAAATAATTAACTACTGCACCAGGTAAATTTGCAGATATTACAAAATCTTCATTTGAAGTTTGGGCTTGTAAAATTTGATTCATTTTATCATTTGATATTCTTTTAGTTCCCTCTCCCAGTATAGGAGTATAACTCCATTCGCCACCAGAATGTCTCCAAAATTGTGTTTCAGATGCTACTTTATGGGATGATAACAAACTTCCCGTTACAGGTGGAGGATCATCCAAATCATAAGTTATATAATCACTAGCTTGAATATTTATACTAAATCCATTTAACAATATAAAACTTAAACATATTATTAATATTGATACAAAAAGTTTTTTGCATTTTTTCACAGAATAACAACTCCTTGTACAATTAATATTGTTATTTCATCAGTGACTTTTGCCACTGTTCGACCCTGTTAACATAATGTCATATTTGTTGCTTTTCTAAACATCAAGCACTTCTATGTGCCATCCCCTAGGGGATGGCGG
>JAAYTS010000008.1 GCA_012517995.1 Clostridium sp. | reverse complement strand
CTTCCTCACATATCATACTTACAAGACTTTGCTTAAATTCTTTAGTATACCTCTTTCGTCTTTTTGCCAACTGTTACACGCCCTTTCTAGTATTATTATACCAACTTAACTGCGTGTCCAGCAAACCGGGTACAGGCCATATTTTCTAAATCAGTCACAGTAATACTCTCTCCCACTCATCGTTAATAACACTGTTTAAACATTTAAAATATGTACTTACATCATCTACACTTCCACATTCCTTGACGCTGTAAACAAATTTATTCATAATTTCATTGGCTACCCCTTTAATCAAACCCTGCATAACCTCTCGATCCTCTTTATTACAAGATTCTAACTTTAAAAAGCCTTCTTCTAATCTTTGATCAACAAGATTTTCCACATATTTTCTCACATCTTTCTTTACAGGAAAAACATTTCTTACCTCATACCATCTTTCATATTCAACCAAAAACTTTTCAATAATTTTTTCTGCCTTTGATACTTCAAGAAGCCTTTTATCTATATTTTTATCTACGGTAATTTTTAAATTATCCATATTAAAATATTCAATGCCAGAAAGCTTTTCTACAGCTAAATCTATATCCCTTGGCACAGCCAAATCCACTATAATTCTTTTTTTATAATTAATTATATTTTTTTCCAGCATGTCTCTGGTAATTGTATAGTGAGGACTTGATGTTGCACTTATAATGATATCGCACTCACTTATTACTGAGTACCTATCTTTATAATCAATCGACAAAACACTGTCATATTGTTTTGACAAACTGTCTGCTTTTCCATGAGTTCTATTTGTCACATAAACCTTACCTACATCTTCACTTATTAAATACTTAAGTGAAACACAGCACCTATTTCTCCTGTACCGATAACCAATGCACACTTATCTTCAATATTCCCTTTAAAATAATCTTTTACAAGCTTTACTGCTAAAGAGCCTGCAGATACTGAATTTTTAGAAAGTGCTGTAAATGTCTTGATTTTTTTTGCACATGTTATTGACTCTCTAAAAAGAGTGTTTAATACATCATTGCTTGTCCCACATTCTAACGAGGTAAAATGGGCATCTTTTACCTGTGCTAAAATCTGATCTTCACCTAAAAGTTGAGAATCAAGTCCACAGGCTACTTTAAAAACATGCTCTACAGCTTTTTTGCTGCTATAAAAGTAAAAGTATTTTTTAAAGCTATAAAGGTCAAATCCTTTTATTTCACAAAGGATCTTTTCAATTTTTTCTCCATTAAAACCTGCATTGTCGGAATGTATGTAAATTTCAGTTCTGTTACAGGTAGAAAGAATTACGCATCCTAAAACTTCAGGCAATTTTATTATCTGCCTTAATGCCTCCTCCCCGCTTTCTTTTGTAAGCTTAAGTTTTTCTCTTATATCTATTGATGTAATTTTATAATTTATTCCCGATACAAATATGTTCATATATTAAATTCCATATCCACTTCACCAAGAGCCAATGTTATGCCCTTATAAACTGTCTTTTTGCAAATAAGTTTTGTGTTTTCTTTAGCTAAAACAGCACATGGTTCAGCTACACTTAAAACCCCTGTCTTTTCTTTTACAAAGGCTGACGGTGTAAACTCCCTTTCAACCTCCTTAATACTGTCAATTGGAACAATACAAAGAGGGATCTTTTTATCTTTGCAAAATTCTAAAAGTCCTGGTTCATCTTTTTTAAGCTCAATAGTGGCAAGACTTTTTATAGCTTCCATACTTCTATTATTTTTTTCCATAAAATCTTTTAATGCATTTTCAATATCCTCTTTAGATGTCCCTTTTTTGCAGCCTATTCCCACTACTAAATTTAAAGGTCTTATATAAAGGGCATTCTCTACTTTAATATCCGTCCTGTTTGATATTATTACAAAGTGTCCTTCATCATTTAATTTTTCTGTCTTTACAAGATTATCAGGGATAACTCCTTTTATATTATAGTCAGAGTACAAAAAAACTTTATGGTCATTTACAAGTCTTGAACTTATATATTTTAAATATTCCATATTCTCTATTATACAATCATTTTTCTTTGCAAAAACATCAAAAGAAACTGTATTATTTACATCTGTAGCCGTTGTTATAACAGGAACTGACCCTGTTATAGAAGATATCTTACAAGCCATTTCATTAGCCCCCCCAATGTGCCCTGACAGAAGGCTTATAACAAATTCTCCTTTTTCATCCATTACAAGTACACCAGGGTCAGTCTTTTTGTCCTCTATATAAGGTGCAATAGACCTTACCACTATACCACATGCCATTATGAATATAAAAATGTCGTAGCTTTTAAACACTCTTCCCACAAAGCTTGTAAAATTCTCGTCTATAGGTAACAGCTTATCATAATTGAAGTTTTGTATAAACTCATTTTTTATATAGATATCCCCTTTTGTTCTTTTGCCCAATTTAACTGCCAATTCAGCCCCCTTCTTTGTCAAAGCCACAACACAAACTCGGACAGGGGGATTGTGAACAGGGGGACGGTTCTTTTGTTTCGTTTTTTTATAAATCATTTCATCACTACCTTGGTAAATATGGGGACGGTTCTCTTGTTTCATTTTTTCATACATTATTTCATCACTGCCTTAAGTAAACTATAAATATATTCTATTTTACACTTAGCATGAAATCAAGCATTTGTTTATCTAATTTTCGAGATGATAATAATTATATACAAATTTCTTATATAAGAATCCACAAATAGTTTGCTAACCATTCCATAAATATCAATTTTTATAATTCAAAAAATTCACTTGAATTTATACTTTATATGGTTATATTATAAATAGGACATATTTATTTTTAAAAACAATTTTGCAAAAAT
>JAAYTS010000267.1 GCA_012517995.1 Clostridium sp. | reverse complement strand
TTTTTGTCCTCTTCAGGCACTTCAATGGCGTCAGTATCACCCATGCGGGAGAAATAAGAAAATTCTGTACGGAATGCGGCTTTGTAAAAATTGAATGCTGCTTCGCAGGTTCCGGGAAAGTTGAGGTACGGATTCAGTTGTCTCATAATTGTAGTGTTTTTGGAGGTTATTATTTGGCGGCAGCTCTGAGTTTTGCGATATCCAGTTTTCTCATCTTCATCATTTCGTGCATAACATCAGGTTTTTGTACAAGATCTTTCATATCTGATGGTGTAATTTGCCAGCTTACACCAAATTTGTCTTTAAGCCATCCACACATGCTTTCCAAACCACCATCAGACGTGAGTTTAGACCAATAAGCATCAATTTCATCTTGTGTGTCGCATTCAACTACAAGCGACATTCCTTCGGACAGTTCAAAGTTATGAGGGTAAGAGCTGTCCATAATCATAAGGAGATAGTCGAGTATCTTAAACTCGGCATGCATAATATTCCCCGGTGCTTCGCCTTCTTCTCCAGTATATCTGAGTATCCCCCTCATTTCGGAGCGTGGGAATACAGAAGTATAAAATTTCATTACCTCCTCAGCCCTGCCATTGTTAAGACCAATACACATGATTGTGGGAACCACCTTTTGTATGATGTTTTCTGCGTCACCGGTGTACAGTTGCCATGATACGCCATATCGGTCTTCTATCCATGAATATTTCGGACTGAAAGGATAGGAGTCAAGCGGCATCAACTCCATACTCCCTTCCTTAAGTTTGGAATGGATTTTAACTACGTCATTCGCATCTTCCGTCAAATACATAAGAGATATCGAAGGATTGGGTCTGTACAGGTTGCCTCCGTTGAGGATCAATATGCGCTGTCCGCTGATTGTAAAAACTGTTGCAGCGCTGTTCTGATCTACGATCTCGGCATCCGGGAAAACTGAAACATAGAATTCAGCCATTTCCAGTGCGTTGTTGTTTGACCAGATACATGGGTAGATTGGCTTTTGCATTGCTGTGTCGATTAAAGTGATCACTGCCCGCCTACAGGTTTTATCGAATCCTGTTTTTCTCGAATCGATTGTATAACAGATGAATGCCCAGTTGTGTTCTCTCGGATGCCATACTTTTTCATGAAGCAATTGCCCCTATTCTGGAAAATCATATCGTTCAGACGTCAGGAATCTCCGGCTCCTAAGCTCTTTTCTGGGTTTCTGAGCCAGTCAAAGGGAACGCTGAGCATTATGCAGGAAGGTTAATTTTTTTGTATCCCCTTTTCCTCTTTGTACTTTTTAGCAAGTAATTCGATTTTGTTCATTGCCATGATAATATTGTCAGCATTGGAGATTTTAAGGTTCTTGTTGCAGTAAACAATAAAATCATTAAGTTCCTTTCCCTCGAATCCTGAAATCATGGCTATGATGTCAGGTCCCGCAATCTGATCCCGGAATTGATAATGCTTTTGCTCAGCCCTGGCTTCTTGTAGCGACAGTTTGCTGTTTTCAGTTTTGCTAAACTTTGAGTAAATGAATGAC